>JAYTON010000179.1:0-16201 GCA_043747725.1 Saprospiraceae bacterium | reverse complement strand
TCCATTTTCCTAACTTTTGATTGTGATTCAATCCTCAAAGTTAAGGGCTGGTTTTATTTATTAAGTTTTATTCGTGAACCCGTATTTCGCATAAATTATTAATGATAAATGATGAATGATGAATGATGAATGATGGTTATAACTCATTGATAATCAATATTTTAGAGAAAATACTGAGGGGTTAAAAATTCATCATTTATCATTTATCATTAATTTCCAACCCTCTTATCCCCAATCCAATCAGCGACGCCCTCAATTGTTCGGGCGAGAGAAAATGGATGCCATTTAAACCCACCGCTTCTGCACCTTTCACATTTGCCATACTGTCATCAATAAAAACGGCATGTTGTGGTTCTACATCATAACGTTCAATGAGTGTTTCGTAAATATCGGCAAACGGTTTGCGCGTTTTTTCATCACCACTGACGACAATGCCTTCAAACCAATGTAAAAAATCAAACATTTTCAAAGCCGTTGGAAAAGTCTCTGCCGACCAATTGGTCAAAGCATAAACTCGATAATCGGGATGATTAATCAGATACTTCAAAATCTCTACAGTGCCATCGACAGAGCCGCCAAGCATCTCCACCCAACGCCCGTAATAGGCGCGTATTTCAGCTTCCCATTCAGGAAATTCTGCTACTTTCGTTTCGGTGGCTTCGTGCAAAGTCCGTCCGGCATCCTGCTCAATATTCCATTCGTGGGTACAAATGTTTTCAAAAAAATACTGGCGTTTATCGTCGTCGGGAATCACCTGCTTGAAAATATATTCAGGATTCCAGTCAATCAGCACACCGCCGAGGTCAAAAATGATGGTATTAATAGGCATAAATTATATTAAATTTGATTTATTGTTAAAAGAATGCTGCAAAAGTAAAACTTATTTTAAAAACGGACGCTTTATCAATATATAAAAATGCCGTAAATTGAGCCTTTAAACTAAGCAAGTCCGATATGATTGAATTTATTCTCAATAATAAAGATATAAAAACCGAACTGCCAGTCGGCACAACGCTACTCGATTTTATCCGCTATCATCAGCATTTGATGGGTACGAAAATTGGCTGTCGAGAAGGTGATTGCGGTGCCTGTACTATCCTCATCGGTACACTTAATGGTGAAAAAATGGAATACATGAGTGCCACTTCCTGCCTAACGCCCATAGGCAATGTACAAGGCAAGCACGTCGTAACGGTAGAAGGTATTAATCCAGAAAAGCACCCAGCATCACCCATCACCCATCACTCATCGCCGATTAATCATTACCCATTCCCCATTACTGATGATGCTTTGACGCCTGTTCAAAAAGCCATGAGCGATGAAAATGCTACACAATGCGGGTTTTGCACCGTTGGTTTCGTCATGTCTCTGACAGGCTTTTGTATGAGCGATGAAAAGCCTACGCCCGAGAATGCGATAGCTGCTATTGATGGCAATATTTGCCGTTGCACAGGCTATAAATCCATTGAAAGAGCCGCCCAACGTATCGCTGATATGATGCAACAAAATGAAGGAGATAGTATAGATTTTTGCATTGAAAATAAAGTTTTACTCCCTTATTTTTCTAATATTAAAAACCGTTTAGCAACCATTAATAAAAGCATTTTACCTATAGAACACAACGGACACGCCCATTTTGTAGGCGGTGGAACAGATTTATACGTGCAAAAACACGATGACATGATTGATGCCGACATTCATTTCGTCTTAAATAATTCAAGTGGTGAAATGTCATTGCGAGGGACGACGCAACTGAGGGGGGGTAAAATAGCGGATGAATATTATGAAATAGATGCTACAGCGACTGTTACTGATTTGAAAAATTCACAAGTATTGAATGCTCATTTTTCTAATCTTCAACAACATCTCAAACTCGTATCCTCAACGCCTATCCGCAATATTGCCACCATTGCGGGCAATCTCGTAAATGCATCGCCAATAGGTGATTTGAGCGTTTTTCTCTTAGTTTTAGACACTATTTTAATCTTAAACGACAATGGTAAACAGCGAGAAGTGGCATTAAAAGATTTTTTCAAAGGCTATAAAATCATTGATAAAACGCCTACTGAAATGATTGAAAAGATAAAATTTAGACTGCCATCAAAGGATACTTTCTTTAATTTTGAAAAAGTTTGCAAGCGCACTTATTTGGATATCGCCAGCGTTAATTGCGCTATTTCCTTGAAAATTAAAGATAATATCATTGAAAAAGCAGCTGTAGCCATTGGAGGCGTTGCCCCTATCCCTTTATTTTTAAAAGAAACATCCGCTTTTTTAATAGGTCAAAAAGCAGATTCTCAAACGGCGATTGAAGCCAATAATATTTTACAAAAAGAGATTGCTCCCATCAGCGATGTACGGGGTTCAGCTGATTATAAGCGGCTGTTGGCAAGGCAGTTATTTTTAGCTCATTTTCAAAAATAATGAAAAATATAGATTCTACATCACATTTACGCGGCGAATCCATCTATCTCGATGATGTGCCCATTTTGAACGGAACGCTCTACGCCGCCGCCTTTGATTCGCCTATCGCACACGGTATTTTGTCAAAAATTGATGTTTCAGAAGCCGAAATATTGAGGGGGGTAGTTCGTGTTTTTACACATAAAGATATTAGAGGTGAAAATCAAATCGGCGGCATTATCCCCGATGAACCCCTTTTAGCTGACTATCACGTCCATTTTTGCGGAATGCCCATCGCTTTAGTGGTGGCTGAAAGCGAAGTGATTGCTCGAAAAGCCTTGAAAATGATTAAAGTAGAGATAGAGCCGTTGCCTATTATTACTGACCCTCGGGAAGCGGCGGCGCAAGGCGAGTTAATTGTTCCGCCAAAGCATTTTTCTTTGGGCGATACTGAGGGGGCATTTAAAAATTGTGAATATATCATTGAAGGCAAGGCGGAAAGCGGTGGACAAGAGCATTTATACATCGAAACACAAGGCGCATACACCATTCCGATGGAAAACGGCGGCATCAAAGTCTATTCCTCTACGCAAGGTCCAACGGCGGTACAACGGGCAGTTTCTAAGGTCACAGGTTTGGCAATGCATCAAATTGAAGTGGATGTCACGAGGTTGGGTGGCGGTTTTGGCGGTAAAGAAGACCAAGCCAATATGTGGGCTGCCCTGTGCGCTATGGCTACTCAAATTTTGAAAAGACCCGTCAAATATAGTCTGAATCGCATGGAAGATATGCGGATGACAGGCAAACGCCACCCATATTCAAGCGATTTCAAGATAGGTTTGGATAAAAATCTTAAAATAATAGCCTACGAAGCCTCATTTTATCAAAATGCAGGGGCAGCGGCTGACCTTTCACCAGCCGTATTAGAACGAACGCTTTTTCATTGCACCAATGCCTATTTTATCCCCAATGTGCAAGCAACGGCATATAGTTGTCGCACTAATTTACCGCCGAATACCGCTTTTAGAGGTTTTGGCGGACCTCAAGGGATGTTCGTAATAGAAGCGGCGATTGCGAAGGCGGCGGCAGTGATTGGCGTGACCCCCTCAGTCATTCAAGAGAAAAATCTCCTCAAAACGGGCGATTCGTTTCCCTATGGTCAAATCGCTCAAAGCGAAGCTGTTCGCGCATGGCAAGCAGCGGATAAGCATTTTGATTTTAAAAAAGAAGGGAAAAGCATTAAAATTTTCAATAAACAGAACGAATACGTCAAAAAAGGTATGGCTTTAATGCCGATTTGCTTCGGCATTTCTTTCACTAAAACGCCTATGAATCAGTCGCGCGCCCTCGTGCATATTTACACGGATGGCAGCGTGAGTGTCTCGACTGGGGCGGTAGAAATGGGACAAGGCGTGAACACTAAAATCTGTCAAGTCGCTGCACAAACGTTGGGCATTTCGACAGATAAAATTAAAATTCATACAACGAATACTTCTCGAATTGCCAATACTTCGCCCTCGGCAGCCAGTGCTACGGCAGATTTAAATGGCAGAGCGACTCAAATAGCTTGCGAAAATCTGATAAAGCGCTTGAAAAAAGTAGCGGCTGATGTATTGAAAATAAAATCAACAAGTGGTATTTTATTTAAAAATTCAACTATTTACTTAAAAAATGAAAAGACTGAATGGACATGGGAGAAAATTATCAACGAAGCCTATTTGAGACGAGTTAGCCTTTCCGAACACGCCCATTACGCGACCCCCTCAGTAAATTTTGATTGGACAACTGCCAAAGGACACCCGTTTGCCTACCACGTTTATGGAACGGCGATGGTCACCGTAACAGTGGATTGCCTTCGCGGCACGTATGAAATTGATGCTGTCAAAGTGGTGCATGATGCAGGGAAAAGCATGAATGTGAAAATTGATTTAGGGCAAATCGAAGGCGGCATTGTTCAAGGCATCGGCTGGATGACGATGGAGGAGGTTGTATATGATGCCAACGGTAAATTGCGCTCAAATGCTCTTTCTACCTACAAAATACCCGATATTTACAGCGTTCCAAAGACAATTGACATTCATTTTTTAGAAAAAACAGAAAGTAACTTAGCTATTTTCAATTCAAAAGCCGTTGGCGAGCCGCCGTTGATGTACGGGATTGGGGCTTATTTTGCCATAAAAAATGCGATGAATGCGTTTAGTGAAAGTAATATAAACGATATTATTTCTGCACCGATGACACCTGAGAAAGTGTTGATGTGTTTGTATGAAAAGGAATTTATCGCACCTTAATAATCTCCGCCGCAATACTCACCGCTATTTCCTCAGGCGTTTGGCTCTTTAAAGATAAGCCAATCGGCGCGTGGATTTTTTTTAAAACCGTCTCCCCCACCCCTTCATTTCTAAGATTTTGAAACATCGTATCCACTTTCGCTTGGCTGCCGAGCAAGCCGATGTACTTAAAATTCTTCGTCAACAGACCCCTCAGTACAACATCGTCTGTGCGATACCCTACGGTCATTATCACCACATAATGCGTATTGCCTTCGGGTACAAAATCGCTAATACGGGCATAGTCCACCGTCAATTTTACATGGGCAAAATCATTTTCAATGAAAGTATTTAAATCATTTCTATCATCTAAAAGATGGATTTTAAAATCATCTAAAAGCCGCATTTGCTTGGACAAAGCCAATGAACAATGCCCACCGCCAATAATATGCAAATGATTTTTAAAACCTAAATTTTCTTCATAAACAATTGATTCATTAGTTTTTATACATAAAAAATTATGGTCATTTTTTTTATTTAAAAATTCAAAGCCTTCTTTACTCGATAAAAAAAGCACCCCCTCAGTACTTGAACCGTTTTGAATCATATTTTGATTTAAACAGGCAATAATTGTCTCAATAGTTGCTCCATCCTCTTCTTTAAAAGTATAAAAAAGAACGGTTTGCTCGCCCGAACAAATCATGCCGCTTTGATCTTGGGCAACCTCTTTATTATGAATTTGTCTTTTAATCAATGGCTCTACCCGACCCTCTCGCATATGAGAACGCGCCAGTGTGACGAGTTTTTGCTCCATAACACCGCCGCCAATGCTACCCATAAGCGACTGCTCGACAACAGCCATGCGAAACCCTTGCCTACCCGGGCTGCTGCCTACGCTATCCACCACTTGCAAAAGCGTGACTAATTCCTTACTTTTAAGGCGTTGAAGAATGAATTGCCAAAGATTTATATCTTTCATCATTTCTAAAAGTATCAATATTTATTATTTTACGTTAAAAACAAACTAATCAGTGAATTGATTTTCATAAATACCTGATAATCAAACACATACGCCCATTCATCATTCATAATTTATCATTCATCATTAAAATAAAATCCCGATGGTTACACTCGCAATGAAATACGCTGAACTCACCAATTATATAGGTGGCAAAGACATCAAAAGCCAAAGTAATAGATTTTTGGAAGTTATTTCACCCATTGACGGCAATTTGCTCTCCCGCGTACCGATGTCCATTGCCGACGATTTGGACGCTGCCGTTCAAGCAGCGAAAGCGGCTTTGGATGGTTGGTCAAAAACGCCCATCAAAGAACGGGTGCAAGTCTTCTTTCGTTATAAAACGCTTTTAGAGCGCAATTTGGACGAATTAACACGTCTTGTTCAAGAAGAAAATGGTAAAACTTACGATGAAGCGAAGGCGGAAGTTGAAAAAAGCATTGAATTGACTGAATTTGCTTGCGCGATGCCGCAGCTCATTCAAGGGGAAATAATGGAAGTATCAAAAGGTGTTGAATGTCGCACAGAGCGGTTTCCTGTGGGTGTTGTGGCATCTATAGTGCCGTTCAATTTTCCTTGTATGGTGCCGAATTGGACGATACCGAACGCGCTCGTTTTGGGTAATACGATGATTGTAAAACCGTCGGAACAAGTACCCCTCAGTACTCACCATCTGGCTGCCCTTTTGAAAGAAGCAGGTTTGCCTGATGGCGTTTTGAACATCGTCAACGGCGATCGCGACATTGTGGAAGCGATATGCGACCATCCCGATATTGAAGCTATTTCCTTCGTTGGCTCTACAAAAGTGGCGAAAATCGTCTATAAACGGGCGACTTCTAACCTCAAACGCTGTTTGGCGTTGGGTGGTGCTAAGAATCACCTAATCGTTTTACCCGATGCCCATCCGAGCATGACCGCGAGCAATGTGGCGGCTTCAATGTCAGGTTGTGCAGGGCAACGCTGCATGGCGGCTTCGGCGATGATAGCCGTTGGTCCTGTTGACCATATTATCAATATGCTGTGCGATGAAGCGCGTAAAATAGTACCCGGTCAAAACCTCGGTGCAGTCATTTCACACCAGGCAAAAGAGCGCATCGAACGGTATATTACGGAAGCTGAAAAACAAGGCGCAAAGATTTTAGTAGATGGTAGAAATACAATTGTTGAAGGAAAAGAAGGCGGTTCATACGTAGGCGCGACGGTGATTGACTACGTGACGCCTGATATGTCGGTCGCCAAAGAGGAAATTTTTGGACCTGTTATTTCTATCCTCAGAACCCATTCTCTTGATGAAGCGATAGCGATAGAAAATGCGAATCCTTACGGCAATGCCGCTTCAGTTTTCACTCAAAGCGGTGCGAATGCTCGGTATATGATTGAGCGAGCGAGTGCGGGTATGGTGGGCGTGAATATTGGCGTACCTGTTCCGCGCGAGCCATTTTCATTCGGCGGTTGGAACGATTCAAGGTTTGGCGTGGGTGATATTACAGGGAAAAGCTCAATTGAGTTTTGGACTAAAATGAAGAAGACGACGACGAAGTGGAATGCGGAAGCGAAGACGAATTGGATGTCGTGACCCCCTCCTGCCGCGCTCTGCTCGCAGTGACATTTTTATTTTTTATCAGGAAGAACAATTTTTTTATAAATATCAGCCATAGATATAGTTATGCCGAGAGAACGGATATTGATAGAATTGTCAATATCCGTTACTGTTTTAATGCGCCAAAGATCAGTTTCTTCTTGAAAACGGGTTTCAACGGAATATTTATCAGCATTGACTAATACGTATTCTTGAAAAGAAGGCAGAAGTTTATAGAGTTCAAATTTGCCTAAACGGTCGTAAGCTTGTGTGCTGGGTGATAGAACCTCAACAATTAATAGAGGATTGACAATAACATCAAGTCGGTCTTGCCAAAATTCATGTTTTTCACAAATAACAAGAGCATCAGGGTAAACGCCTATATTTGTTGGTTCAATACGAATTTTCATTTCGCTTCCATGAACATAATAAGTACGAGATAATGGAACAATAGCATTATTGAAAGCCGTTATCATGTTTGATGAAATTAAGCTATGTATGAAAGTTCCTCCTGACATTTTGATAATTTTTCCATTATAAAATTCGTGTTTTTCAACCGCTTTTTCTTCACGGCGTAGGTATTCCTCGAAAGTATAGACTTTCGGATTTCTGACTTTTTTTATTTCTTTTAATATAGCTACCATATTGTGCTTTTTTTTACAAAGTAATGTAAATTTGGTGGTATTACCAAATTCAAAGCTGTAACAAAGTTGTCAAACACCCCCTCAGTAAAAAGCCCTCATTCGCCTATACAAGGGCTTTTTACTGAGGGGCTATGCCACAATTATGAGGAAAATCGTCCATTCAACAGAGGGAATCATCCATGTTAAAAGCTTAATAAACCACCTACTTTTGCAGGGTCATTAAAATTTTTGACACATTAGTCATCACGCTTTAAAAATTAAAAATCATGATCAAATTTGCATTATTAGTCACTTTGGAAGCTAAGCCTAGCAAAGAGCAAGACGTAGAGAATTTCCTTCGTAGTGGTTTAGCCATTGTTCAAGACGAACCGGATACAAGTACATGGTATGCACTTCATCTCGGTGGTTCTAAATATGGTATATTCGACACTTTCCCGCATGAAGAAGGGCGTAAAGCACATTTGGCGGGCAGAGTTGCGGAGGCATTGATGAAAAATGCGCCCGACCTATTGGCAACTGACCCAGTTATTGAATTTGTGGATGTATTGGCTGTAAAAACCAGTAGCATGGTTACTGCGTAAATGAGTTGGCGATTACATGAAAATACCCTTTAATTTAAAGGCAAATAGTTACCGCTATTTGCCTTTATTTTTTACGTTAAAACTAATGTCAAAATGATTAAGCATACCAACACTTTAGTCAATCCGCAAAATGGCGATTTAGCTTTTAGAATTCAGGGTTTTGAGGATAATACGCCTTTCGACCATTTGCAGCGGCATAATTACTACACAATCATCCTTTTGACTGAGGGGTATGGTACATTAAAAGCAGATTTTTCGGAGTATGATTTTGAAGGGAAAACGCTTTTTTGTTTTTCGCCCTATCAGCCTTATATGCTGAATAGTGCTGAAAATAGCCATTTAAAAGGCATTATTATCAATTTTCACGCTGATTTCTTTTGTATTTATCGGCATCAAAATGATATAGCCAGCGAAGGCGTTTTATTTGATAACACTTATTTGCCACCGTTTTTTAATTTAGAGGAAGCAGATTTGGCTCAATTTGATACATTGATTGGACAATTAAACGCAGAAGCGCAACGCTATGATACGGCTCAACAAGAGGTTTTAGTCTTGTATTTAAAAATATTTCTCATCACTGCCATGCGCATTAGAGTCAAGCAACAAGGGGAATTGGAAAAGCAAATTAATCAAAATAAAGAGCCTTTTATTCTTCAAAAACTTAAAGATGCTATTGAAATTCATTACAAAAACAAGCATACTGCCAGCGATTACGCAGTCATGCTCCATATTACTGCCAAAGCTTTGGCTAAAATGGTAAAAAATCATTTTAATAAAACACTGACTGACTTGATAGGTGAGCGAATTATTATGGAAGCCAAAAGGGAATTGTACTTGACTTCCAAATCAGTTAAAGAAATTGCTTACATTTTAGGGTTTAAAGATGAATTTTATTTCAGTCGCTTTTTCAAGCGCAATACGGACGTTTCACCGCAGCTTTATCGTGATACTGTTGGATTTGCTAAGGCGGAAAAGCTGCTTTTGAATGCCAATTAAGAAACGGTAGTTAAATTGCATATCAGATATTTTTTTTAGACACATAGTTAAGATAGAACACATAGGTTTACATCCAGTCTATTTGTCCTATCTCAACTATGTGTCTAAAAAAAATATCTGATATGTAATTTGATTTGCGGTTTTATATTTAAAATGAGTCAAATACTGACGGGTACCTCAATTCAAATTATCAACTAAAACATTTTCACTCTCTTCAATATGCCCAAAAGCATAAGCCATTTTTTGTCGGTCAAACTCATTTTCATTATTGGCTAACCAAATAGTCGCCACGCCATTGCCTATAAAATTTGTCAGCGCGCGCGCTTCCGACATGAAGCGGTCAACGCCCAACAGCAATGCCAAACCTTCAATTGGGATGACTTTTACAGCAGTTAAAGTGGAAGCCAATACGATAAAACCGCTGCCCGTTACGCCCGCCGCCCCTTTGGAAGTGACCATTAAAATACCAATTATTGTGAGCATTTGAGTGAGACTTAAATGCACATTGAACACTTGCGCGAGGAAAATAACTGCCATTGAAAGGTAAATCGTCGTGCCATCCAAATTAAATGAATAACCCGTTGGAACTACCAAACCCACTACCGATTTTGAGCAACCCATGCGCTCCAATTTTTCCATCAAATTGGGCAAAGCGGCTTCCGAACTGGAAGTGCCTAAAACGATGAGCAACTCCTCTCGAATGTATTTCAAAAAAGACCAAAGACTGACTTTATATTGCTTCAAAATAAACCATAAAACAATGAAAATGAACAATGCCATTGTCGTATAAACCGTCAACATCAATTTGCCAAGCGGCAGCAATGTTTTTATACCATATTTTCCAATCGTGAAAGCCATGCCGCCAAATGCCCCAATCGGTGCGAACAGCATCACTTTGTGCAAACCCTTAAAAATGTATTTCGATGCGACGGAAATGGCATCCATGATGGGTTTACGCCCTTCATAACGCGAGAGGATAATGCCGCAGACAATGGCTAAAATCAGCACTTGCAGCGTCGAATTGTCTTGTAAAAACTTCCACCAACTGAATTGACTGGCACTTTGAGTATATTTTGAAATATCGCCCGTGACCCCCTCAGTTGTGACCCCATCTCCTGGGCGAATGACGTTTGCGACGATGATACCGATTATGAGGGCAACGGTGGTCACTATTTCAAAGTAAATCAAGGATTTTGCCCCTAATTTGCCTACCTTTTTCAAATCGCCCATGCTCACGATGCCAATCGTAATGGTCAAAAAGATGATGGGATTGATGAATAATTTGACTGTTGAAATAAACAAACCGCCGAGAAATTCACTCAACGTTTTACCTACTTTCAGCTCTTGACCAAGGAAATTCTGCTTCCATTCATTGTCTAAAATGGGATAGAGAGCATATTCAGGGTAGTAATGACCCAATAAAATACCAGCAGTGATAGCAGTTAAAACCCAAAAGGTAAGATTTGTTAATAGTTTTTTCATTCTTCGTTTTGATTTTTTTTTCAAAAATGGCTCAATAGCCAATATACCAAAGGTACGAGTAAAAGTGATAGCGGAATAGAAATAGCCAGCATTTTTGTAATGAGCGCAGGGTTCAATCCTTTGCGGATAGCGACGATACCGATGGTGTTCATCGAACCCAAAGTAGAACCGACTACACTGACTTTTGCAGGAATGCTTGTTTGTTTTAAAAATATGAAAAATAGTATAAAAACAAGAAGTGGAGCGAGTAATAATTTGAAAAAAAGCCCCATCAATAAAGCGCGTTGCTGTGATTTATCGCTTGAAAAATCCATTTGTAGCCCTATCGAAAGTAAGGCAGCTACACTCATTGGGCTGCCTAATTTGTCTAAAAAATCGGCTATTACTGAGGGGTGTTGGTAGCCTATAAGTTTCAAAATAATGGCGATGATAAAAGCTGCAAAAGGGGGAAATATCAGAATGTCTTTAATGATTTTTAACCAATTAATAGCACTTTCTTTTTCAGCATAAATAGAAACAACGATGATGCCTGCGGTCGAACAAACAACAAAAGTACCAGCTTGGCTCATCATAATGCCTGCCCGCAATCCCTCCGCCCCGTATAGCATTTCAAAAATCGGAAAACCCACGAAGGAAATACTGCTAATCCCTGCTACTACAATGAGCGCACCTACACTGAGTCTATCTAATTGAGCTTGTTTTTTTATTAAATTGAAAAATAAAAAGGCTGCTCCAAACACTAGCCAAGCGGCTAAAACGGGTAAAAAAGCATCGGTTGAAAATTGCAAATCAACGGCGTGGCGCAGCGTAATAGCGGGTACGAACACATTGACTATCAAGCTGTTAAGTGTCGTGGGCGCGTTTTCAGGCAGCACTTTGACCCCCCTCAGTATAACTCCAATTAACAGACAAGCCAGCAGCAATATGATATTTGACATGTTTGAATTTTGAGACAACTTTCCAAAAGTTTTATAACTTTTGGAAAGTTGTCGCTGGATTTAGAAATTAACCGATGCATTCAAGTAATAATATGCGCCATTAAAACCAAATTGGTTAGCATTTCGAGTATAAGGTATCTGCCCGTTGGAATATCCTGCAAAAGTGCTATTGACTTTGTCAGGATACACATCTGTCACGTTATTCGCACCGACGGTGAAAGAAACTTTTTCATTGAGGGCAAAAACCAAAGATACATCATGCAACACTTTAGAACCAAATGTTTGGCTGATATGTGGCTTGCCGCTTGGTTTTTCCCACGCCGTCACCTCTCCAAAATAGGATGTCCGCCAGCCAATATTGAATTTACCGATTTGATAACCCAATGATAAATGCGCTTTCTGACGGGGTTGTGCCGTTTCAATCAAACTGATACTCACGGTATCAATAATCAAAATAGGCGCGGTTGTGCCGGCTTGCAATAAAGCAGGTGTCGCTTTTATGGGTCTTTGAATTTTCGTTTCATTCACGGTCAAAGCTAAACTGGCTGTGAAGCGGCTTTTTTCAGTGATAGCCTGTTTGAAAGTCGTGACAAAATCAATCCCTTTGGTGGTGGTACTAATATGGTTTGTAAAAAAACGAATTTCACTAATGCCGGGGAACAATGGTTTCAAAGAAGCAATATTAGCCACAATCATCCTTTCAGAAACAATAATCCTGTCCTTAATATCGATTTGATAAGCATCTAAAGTGAAGAGAAATTTTTCACCTGCCTTAGCTGTTACGCCTACATTATAATTCCAAGAGTTCTCAGCTTTAGGTTGTTCAATACCCAATTTTGCCAAACGCTCATCGCTGTTGCGGAGTTGTTTGGTTTGAATGATAGCCCCTGCTTGCACTGTAGAAGTAGATTGACTTGTAAAAACCTGCTGCAACGAAGGCGCACGGAAACCTTTATTAATTGAAGCTCTCAATGAAAAGTTGTCAGTCAACTTAACACGAGTGGCTAATTTACCTGATACATTGCTGCCAAAATCGCTATAATTTTCATAACGCAAAGCCGCCGCTACGAGGAAACGGTCTGTAATATCACTTTCAACATCGGCATAAACGCCAATATTAGTGCGTTTTTCATTGGTTTCATCATCAGGTGCAATGCCCGGACGACCACTCGAACCCGGTGCTTTTCCCTTAGAAACAGCCAACGGACCGACTGCATAAGACTCTGCACTACCCTGCCCCAATTTAAATTGGTCAACGCGAATTTGGCTGCCCAATGCAAAATTTAAAGACTTTGTCCCCCATAAATCTTTGAAGTTTTTAGATAAATTGGCTTCTGTTGTACTCTGTCCGAAAGCACTTCTACCGACATAAAAATTCTTAGGTGAACTCGCACCCATTGAAGGGTTTGTGGTGTTATTTGCCCATAAATCCAAGTAATTATAGCCATATCCTGTACTAAAATCCATGTTCCACCCCTCTTTCATTTCCCTTTTAAAACCTACCACAGTAGAGTAATCAACTGTTTTACCCGGCAATTCAGGGGTATAACCATCAGGGAAAAGTTCAGGATCAGAGTTTGCATTCGCTGGGTTCGCTATGCGGAAAAAGCCATAAGCCAAGACATCTTTTTGAGAAACACCGCCAAAACTGTAAAAACTCCAATCATTACTGAGGGGTATGCCCATATTGTAAAAACCTTGATAAGCGGTGCTTTTATTGCTACCATATTTTGTTACGCGGAAAGAATCTGTAGCGGGCCAAACGCCCCGTGCCTTGCGTGTACTATCGTCTTTCACACGTGTGCTCGCATAAATGCCCGTATATGTACCGCCTGCAACAGGTTGAGGATTATAAAAATCCGACCTATCTGTTCCGTCAGCATGTTGATATGAAAGCGTCATATTCAAATAACTGTTTGGCTTGCCTAATTTAAAACCATAATTGAGTGCACCCATATAGCTTGTACCATCGCCTACTTTGGTCGTGCCATATTGGCTTTTGAAAGTACCTTTACCAACGCTTTTATTTAAAGCCACATTCACGATACCGGCAATCGCATCCGAGCCATATTGAGCGGCTGCACCATCGCGTAAAATCTCAATGCGGTCGAGTGCCAATGATGGAATTGAGTTCATATCCGTTACGACAGTACCCAAACCCACCGTGACGTTGAGGTTCAAAGCTGAAAATTGATGGCGACGTTTGCCATTGACCAACACCAAAACCTGGTCAGGAGAAAGACCGCGCAAGGTAGCTGGGTCAGCATAATTGGCTACGCCATTGATACCCGTTTTGGCAGAATTGAAAGATGGTGAACTGAATTGTACCATTTGACCCAAATCCGTTTGACCCGTTAATTGAAGTTCTTTGGCATTCAAAACATCTACCGGCACAGGACGATCTACATCCGTCCGCGCTTTGCCACGTGAACCGACTACCGCTACTTCATTCAAAAGGGCAGTCTCTTCTTCCAACCGAATACTGAGGGGGGCATTACCCACCGTCACTTCTTGTTTTTTAAAACCTATCAGGGAAATGACTAAAACGTCGCCTTCTTTAGCGTCCAACTGAAAATTACCATCCAAATCAGTAGTCGTTCCTTTGGTTGTACCTTTAATAACGACATTGACGCCTACAAGCGGCTCGCCTTTTTGGTCTGTAATTTTACCTGAAATAGGAGGTGTTAGAGTTTCATTTTTTGTATTTGTTGGATTAATTGTTGAAGTAGTAGCTCCTTGCCCTGAATACTGAGGGGTTAGCTTTATACCTTTTGAAACGGCTATCATATTGTTTATTTGTTTGAATTGCAAACCTGTTTGTACTTCAATGATGGTCAAAAGGCGGTCGAGCGTATAATTGCCATCGGCGATATTGATATTGATGATCTGACCAATTTTCGCTTCGTTGTAAACGAAACGAAAACCCGTGGCTTTTTCAATTTTATCAAAGGTTTCAGCTAAAGTGGCTTGATTTAATACGATTCGATATGTGGGCTGCGCCGTTTGTATTTCAGAACGATAATTAACGTTTCGGACACTGGCTTGGGTCTGTGCAGCCAAAAGATTGACCCAGTGACTCATCAGAAGAATGAGCATTAAAAGCTTGTTTTTCATACTATTTTCATACATTTTGTTGTTAAAAAAGAAAGATTCGGTGGTTGTTTAGTCTGTTTTTTTATTGATAATCACATTTTTGCCTTTAATTAAATACTTAAAATCATTTGAAAAAGCGAGGGCATCCAAAATATCTGATAGGGGTAAATTGGTATCAAACATGCCTGTTATGATATAATTTGACATATCTTTATCAACCCCTTCAAAATGCACTTGATAGCTCTCAGATAACTTTCCAAGTACATCCGAAAAACGCATTTTTTCAATGGATAAAATCTTAAGATGCTGCCAATTCACGATTTGAGAAGGCAATTTTTCTATTTCAGAAAATGCTTTTTTGTCGGCTTCGAATTCCACTTGCTCCCCCTCAGTAAGCGTGACACTTGGGCTTGAGGATACATTATTGGCTGTCTGATATTCCACTTTCACCTTACCTTCTATGAGCGATACCCCTCCAAGTTGACCTACCATCGAACTTTTGACGACGAAAACAGTACCCAATGCCGTAGTAATGACATCATCCGTTTTGACCATAAATGGGCGGGTTGCATCGTGCGCCACTTCAATTTTCGCTTCACCTTTCAAGTAAACCAACCGTTTTGTTTGACCAAAATCATCCGCTAATATCAATTCACTACTAGCTTTAAGCTGCACTTTTGTACCATCGGGCAAGCGATAAAAGCGAACAAGCACCCGTTTCAACGGCTCGTCAGCAGCATTTTGAGTGGCTGATACTGAGGGGGTGTTATTCATTGTAGAATAGCTATTGGCTTGTTTAAATAAAAACCAACTCGCTACAAATAGTAGTAAAGAAGCCGCTGCTGCATATCGCCAAGTGAAGCGCGACAAATGCCGCAATATTCCGCTTTTCGTACCATTCGCTTCTAATAATTCTTCGCGTACTTTTTGGTACCTAATCTCTATTTCCGCTTTGCTCCATTTGAGGGATAGGCGGTCAAGCACATTAAATACTTGCTGTACTAAAGCCGTTCGCTCAGCATCATCTTCGAGCCAATCTTCCCAATCCAGAATATCTTCTTCATTTTTTTGAAAATAAAAATTCAGAAACGACTCATTGAGTAGAAGATCTACAAGTGTATAATCAGATTTATTGTCCATATTAAATAAGAGGAAAGGAGAAAAGTAAATCTTCTTGGTTTGAAGAAAAATTTTAAA
>JAYTON010000178.1:0-5344 GCA_043747725.1 Saprospiraceae bacterium | reverse complement strand
TCGTAATAACCCGAACTCAAAACAAAAGTGCCGAGCATAATGCGCCGCTTGACCTCTTCGCTGAACCCCTCAGTACGCGAGCGTTTGTAGGTCTCTTCGAGTGTCGTCACGCCTTCGGCTCTGTGCCCATAGCGTATGCCATCGAAACGGCTCAAATTCGTAGAAGCTTCGGCAGTTGTAAGCACGTAATATGCAGGGATAATGTAATCCAAATATTCAAAATCAACGGCTTCAACAGTATGCCCATGACCCCTCAGTATATCTATGCTTTTTAGGATTTTTTCATAGACTTCTTTATCTAAACCATTGGGATTCAAGGCTTTATCAAAATAAGCAATTTTATATTCTTTTTTAAAATCATTGATTTTATCGGCATAATTATCTACTGGCTTTTGACTGGCTGTGGCATCAAAATCATCGGCTCCTGCCATGATTTCGAGGAACAATGCCGCATCATCTACTGAATGACTAACCACCCCAATTTGATCAAAAGAAGATCCGTAAGCCAATAAACCATGCCTTGAAATGCGCCCATAAGTCGGCTTCATACCCACCACGCCGCACCACGCCGCCGGTTGCCGAACCGAGCCGCCCGTGTCTGAACCCAATGCCAATAAGCACGTATCCGCTTGCACAGACACCGCCGCGCCACCCGACGAACCACCCGCCACGCGCGTTTCGTCGGCTGCATTATGCACCACGCCATACACGGAGTTGGTATTATCGCTGCCCATCGCAAATTGGTCGCAATTGGTGCGCCCGATGATGATGACATCTTCAGCCAAAAGTCGCTCTACCGCTGTAGCCGTAAACACGCTTTTGAACCCCCTCAGTATTTTACTCGCTGCGGTGACTTCATGCCCCGCATAGCAAATCACATCTTTTATAGAAATGACCGCCCCGAACAGCCGCCCCATGCGCTCAGGATGATGGCGAAATTTTTTATCCAATTCAATAGCTCTTTCGACTACTTCATCTGTAAAAACTTCGATATAAGCATTAAGCCGTTGCGTATCTTCAATTTGGCGCAAGTAATATTCCGCCACTTGAAGTATGCTCGTTTGACCATTTCGAATATCGGTTTGTATCTGAGAAAGTGTTGAATATTTAGCCATAAAATATAATATTTACTTACAAGTCCCTGATAATCAACTACTTGCATAATTCCTAATTCCTAATTTCCAATTCCTAATCACTTCACTTTTTCCAATTTAACGCCCGTCCATTTATAAAGCGTCAAACTATACTTTTGATTTTTAATGACATAATCTTTTCCATTATCCACCATTTCAGCACTATCGCTCGTGACAATAATATGATTATTGATGCCGCCTCTATCACCCGGCAGGATAAATTGCTCTGTCTGGTAAAATGCACCGGCATCTGACGTACTCGTTGTTGCTAAAATGCGTGACAATTTTTTATCTTTTGTATAGAAAATAAGATTGTCACCCCACGGATAACCACAAGCTTCAAAGCCCGTTGAAAATGTCAAAGCAGTTATCACGTTTTTCAAAGTGCCAGCATTTTCTTCTTTCAGTTTGCAATTAAAACTCACATCGCCAGGGGTTAAAAACTCAATTCGATTTAGTTCTTTACCATTTTTGCAAGCGCGGAGTTGCATAGTCATTTCGAATTTTTTATCATTCCAAGAACCCACGCCGCCGAGGAAAGTGACTCCCTCAGTCTCACCTTCTGCATATTGCATTTTCAAGACCAAAGTAGCGATAAAACCGCCCCATAAATAGCCTTTCTTTTTACCATTATCATAAGTAATTTGACACCAAGGGGCTTTAAAACCATTCACTGTGAAGGAATCTGTGGTGATTTTTTCAATTTTAATAGATGAACCGATGGGCAATTGCGCCAGCGCGGTGCTTTGAGTAGAAGCCTTTTCACGCACATTCGCATCGGATACGAGTGTGAAGGCTTCGCCCAATTTCCACTGGGCAATAGGCGCATAGACGCTGTTCTCCGCAGAGTCCTGTGCCATTACTTTTACATTAAATAAAACAAAAAGTGTCAGAATAATCAATTTTTTCATTTCAAAAGGGATTTTATAATTTTAAAAGAATATCAATTTTAGTGCAAAGCTAAAAATTTGAATAGGATTTTCATAAAACACAAGGCAATGAGTGTTTTTAGTGTAAAATTTAGGCTTACCTTTGCAACTCTTATTTCAAAAAAAGGGTAAAAAGGTGGAGATACTGAGGGGGTAAGTTTTACAAGCTCTTAAAATAGAGAGTCCAGCGGACTCTATTCAGTTATACGTGTCGGATACTTCAAAAGTATCCGACACGTAAGGCTTAAAATTAGACAATCAGATTTAATAAAATTGAAATAAAAATTATGTACAGAACGCACAATTGTGGCGCATTACGCCTTTCAGATGCCGGTAAAGAAGTAACTTTAAGTGCTTGGGTGGATGCTACCCGCGCTTTCGGGCCCATGACTTTCGTGGATTTGCGCGACCGCTACGGCATCACCCAGGTCGTTTTTGAAAATAACGAAACGCTGAATAAGCAAGCAGCGAGCCTCGGACGTGAATATGTCATCAAAGTCGTCGGCACTGTGCGCGAGCGGACGGCGAAAAATCCGAACCGCCCGACAGGCGATATTGAAATCGTGGCTGCTACGCTGGAAGTTTTGAACGTTTCAAAAACACCGCCTTTCACCATTAAAGATGATACGGACGGCGGCGACGACATCCGCATGAAATACCGTTATTTGGATTTGCGGCGGGCTGCTGTGCAGAAAAATCTATTTTTCCGTTCGCAAGTGGCTATCGAGGTGCGTAAATATTTGAGTGGTGAAGATTTTATTGAAGTTGAAACGCCTAACTTGATTAAATCCACGCCTGAAGGGGCAAGGGATTTTGTGGTGCCAAGCCGTATGAATGCAGGGCAATTTTATGCTTTGCCGCAATCGCCGCAGACGTTTAAGCAGCTACTCATGGTCTCAGGTTTTGATAAATATTTTCAAATCGTGAAATGTTTCCGCGATGAGGATTTAAGAGCAGACCGTCAGCCGGAATTTACTCAGATAGACTGTGAAATGTCGTTCGTGACGCAAGAAGATATTTTGAACACCTTTGAAGGCTTGACAAAGCACGTTTTCAAAACGGCATTGAATGTTGATTTGCCTGCGTTTCCGCGCATAACGTATGACGAGGCGGCGAAGCGTTATGGCTCGGATAAGCCTGATATTCGCTTCGGGATGGAGTTCGTAGAGCTGAATGATGTGGCTAAAAATAAAGGCTTTTCAGTTTTTGATTCGGCTGAATTGGTCGTGGGTATTTGCGCTGAAGGCGTGGCTTCCACTTATACCAATAAGACGATGGGTGAATTGACAGATTTCGTAAAACGCCCTCAAATTGGGGCTAAAGGCATGGTTTATGTCAAATTTGAAGAAGATGGAACGGTAAAATCACCCATTTCTAAATTTTATTCAGATGAAGATTTGAGAAGCTGGGGTGAAAGATTTGGTGCTAAAAATGGTGATGTGCTATTCATTTTAAGCGGTGAAACAGATAAAACCCGCAAGCAACTCAGCGAATTGCGCTTAGAGATTGGTTCGCGTAAAGGTTTGCGAGACCCCTCAGTATTTAAGCCTTTATGGGTCGTGGATTTTCCTCTTTTGGAGTGGGACGAAGAGACGCAACGCTTTTACGCGATGCATCACCCCTTCACATCGCCCAAGCGTGAGCAAATCCCTTCGATGCTCAATGGAGACCACGAAACGATGAAAAACTTGCGGGCAGATGCCTACGATTTGGTACTCAATGGTGTTGAAATCGGCGGCGGTTCTATCCGTATTTACGATCGTGAATTGCAGTCTAAAAACTTTACGTTGCTCGGCATGACGGAAGAAGAAGCGGAAGCCAAATTCGGTTTTTTATTGGGGGCGTTTGAATTTGGCGCGCCTCCGCATGGCGGCATTGCTTTTGGCTTCGACCGCTTGTGTGCGGTGATGTCGGGCAGCAATTCGATTCGAGATTTTATTGCCTTCCCTAAAAACAATCAAGGGCGCGATATTATGATAGATGCGCCTTCCGTGATTGATGATAAGCAATTGGAAGAATTGAGCATTGCCGTTCAAATAGAGGCATAAAATATTGCTTTTGAATACTTTAAAAGCCGATTTGATGTGTCGGGACGGCTTTTTTAATGGTAAATGAGCCTAATAGATTTATTAAAACATTCAGAATAGCCAAGTTCGTAAATAAAAAAAGTGGTAGTGATCTTAGTACATATTACCAAAATTGATGAGAGGAGTAATAGCGATTCTTTATTACAATACACTTTACTGAGTGTTAAAACCCTTCCTTGAACTATTGGTAATTAAAGCATCAATAAAATCAATAAGTTCAATAAGGTTATAAATGCTAATTTGTAAGTTATCATAGTCATTTCTAAAAATAGAAATGGCTATTGCGCCATGTTTTTTGATTTTAGTAGGCGAATGCGCCCATTGTTTTAAGCCTTCTCGAATAGATAAGCTATAAGCTATGGCTACAATAGCAATTAAGAGTTGTACTTTTTGTTGTTCTTTAAGGTTGAGGTCTTCTAAATTGAAGCCGTTTTTTTTAATGTGCCGGAAAAAGGCTTCAATACCCATCGTTTACTATAATCTTGACTGATTTGAGCGACTTGTTTTTCCACACTCAGCAAGACCACAAAATCATCACCGGGTCCTGGTTTGGTGTTCACCCTTCGTTTAGCTGTATTAGGCAGTACTGTAAAATAAAAAAGTTGCCCTTGATACGTGAATTCAGATTGAAAAAAGCCGTTTTTCTTAACCTTGCGTCGTATTTTCTGCTCAAGTTTATACACCGTCAAATCGCCAGTAGCCGCCACTAAGTGAAAATAATCCTGCCATCGTAAACGGACTACAAAGCATAAATGATGTTCAACCATCCACACAAACCAATCTAAACCAATAAATTCACGGTCGCCTAAGAGTGTCAATTGATACTTCTTATCCCCTTTCCAAACCTTTTGAAAACGACTCAATAAAGCTTGCCTCTCTTCGCTATGAGAATTACCTTTTTTAGGCAATAATTCCCATAAAATAGGTATAAATATCCCATTAGGCAGTAATAAACCTAAACATAACACATTTATTTTGTGGCTCCTTATTTCCCAGTTGGTTCGATCTATCACTAAATAGCCTATCCCTGTGGAATACGTCATACTCATGATAAATAGGGTAATCCCTAAACAAAAGGCATCTCGACCTTTTATTTTGAAAAATCGGATAAAACGCGTGTAAGCACTTGATAGCTTAACGCCCTTTACTCCTGTACTTATTCATACCTTGCTCTTACATTTATTCAAATTCACTG
>JAYTON010000177.1:0-5516 GCA_043747725.1 Saprospiraceae bacterium | reverse complement strand
AATTTTCAATTTTCAATTTTTAACTAATTAAAATACCTTGACCCAATATAAAAAAGTACTTATTCTTTCACCGCACACCGACGACGGTGAATTTGGCTGCGGAGCGACCATCACCAAGCTCATCGAAGACGGTTCGGAGGTTTATTACGCCGCCTTTTCTGCTTGCGAACAATCCGTTTTGCCTGAATTTCCGAAGGATATTTTGACAAAAGAAGTCAAAGCGGCGACTCAGATTTTGGGCATAAAACCCAAAAATCTTATTCTTTTTAAATATGATGTTCGGACATTCAATTACCATCGACAAGCCATTTTGGATGACATTATCAAGCTGAAAAATGAGATTCAACCCGACCTTGTTTTCACCCCCTCAGTCAATGACATCCATCA
Organism: Saprospiraceae bacterium; assembly: GCA_043747725.1. GTDB lineage: Bacteria > Bacteroidota > Bacteroidia > Chitinophagales > Saprospiraceae > JAAFJT01. Next base: position 5,129 of record JAYTON010000177.1, on the reverse strand, counting down.
AGACCATGCGACGATTTCAAATGAGGCAGTGCGAGCTTTTAAATTTACTTCTATATTATGCTATGAATTGCCGTGGAATAATTTCAATTTCACAACAACTTGTTTCTTTAAATTGACTGAACACCATGTTCTCAATAAAGTGAACGCACTCAAAGAATACAAATCGCAAGCGCACCGCTCGTATGCCGATGAAGATTTCATTCGCTCGCTTGCGCGCATACGAGGCGTACAGATAGGGGCGCAATACGCCGAAGTGTTTGAAATGGTTCGTTGGATTATAAAATAAAAAAAATATGTGGACTGTTTTAATGACGGGCGCGGGCGCACCGGGCGGAATCGGAACGCTCAAATGCCTTAAAAGAGATAAAAATATACGCTTATTTGTCGGCGATGCTAACCCAACGGCTAATGGTCGTTTTTTAAATAAAAGCCGATTTTTAACTTTAAAAAAAGCGACTGACCCTGATTTTATTCCGAATATTTTAGAGATGTGTATTCATCATAAAATTCAAGTCATTCTACCCTTAGTCACTTTAGAGTTGTTTAAATTTGCTGAAAACAAAGCACTTTTTGAAGAAAACGGTATCAAAATCATCGTTTCCGATAAAAAATACTTGGATATTGCCAATAATAAAAGCCGCCTTTATGAACATCTCACCGAGCATCATATTTTGACCCCTCAGTATAAAGTCGTTCAATCAGGTGATTTGGATGGTTTTTTAAAAACCTTTGCAGATTTAGGATTTCCTGAAAACCCGCTGTGTGTGAAACCTTCCGTTTCTAATGGTAGCCGAGGCGTTCGGATTGTAGATGATTCGGTTGATAAATTTGACTTATTGTTTAATCACAAACCTAATTCGCTCTATATTTCTTTCGCTGAAATAGTTGAAATACTGAGGGGTAAAGCGAATGCCCCCCAGCCCCCAAAGGGGGAGCTACTTACGGGCGAACTCCCCCTTTGGGGGTCGGGGGGCTGTTTTCCTGAATTACTCGTTTCAGAAGTTTTACCTTATGAGGAATACACGGTAGACACCATTGTAAATCATGGAAAACCGATTGTTATTTTACCCCGCCTCAGAAAGAAAACCAATAATGGCATTTCAGTGGAAGGGCAATTCCTTGAAAATCAAGAAGTTATAGATTATTGTTTTAACATTATAACTTCTTTGAATCTTCATGGACCCATTGGCATTCAAGTAAAAAAAGCGGAAGATGGGCGATTTAAAATCCTTGAAATCAATCCACGCATACAAGGCACGAGCGTAGCGGCAATGGGTTTGGGAATCAATTTGCCCTTGATTGCCGTTAAACAAGAGATGAATAAACCGTTTGAAATACCGCCGATTCGATGGGGCACTTCGTTTTCAAGATATTATCAAGAAGTTTTTTATTAATTGAGAATTGAAAATTGATAGTTGAAATGTCTAACTCTCAATTTTCAACTCTCAATTTTCAACTAATGATTATGATTCAATTTCTATATGATTTATATTTCCGCTATTGGAAACGCTGGGGTTGGTTTGGCGATTTTCTAAATTGGCAGGCGGCTCAAGCGACTTGTGTAGGCTATGATTCAGATGAAATTATAGAGAAAGTGAGGGCATCTGCATTGAAAGTAAAAAATGGAGAAGCGGCTTTTGAACGCGATTCTATTTTGTTTTTTGAAGAAGAAAATGATGAAAATCTGTTGAAATGCCTTGAAAAAGCTACCAATTCGCTCAAAAAAGAAAAAAATGGTGATTTTACTGAGGGGGTGCTGAGAGTCATTGATTTTGGCGGTTCGCTCGGAAGTACCTATTTTCAACATCAAAAAACATTAAAAAAATATCCAAATTTAATTTGGTGTGTCGTTGAGCAATCACATTATGTGGACATTGGAAAACGGGAATTTGAAAAGGAAAATCTATATTTTGAATACACTTTGCAAACCGCTTTTGAGCGTTTCAAACCCAATTTTTTTCTGCTAAACAGTGTTTTGCAGTACATTGAAAAACCGTATGATTTGCTCAAACAGGTAAAAAATTTAGGAATCCCCTATATTTTAATACAGCGAACACCCATGATTGAGGATACTCAAGACCGAATAACGCAACAAATCGCGCACCCCTCAGTATATAAGGCATCTTATCCGAGTTGGGTGTTCGGTGAAAAATATTTTAAATCAAAATTGGCAAATTCATGGACAATAGTATGGGCGCAGCGTGAAAAATATGGGCTTCATCATGTTGCAAGTAAGCCTTTATTTCTGAAAAATTTGTTTTTATCTAAAATCTAAAATCTATTTTTCTAATATCAAAAAATATGTCGCTTAAAGCATTTTTTAAAAGACAAACCTTCAATCCCGGATTTGTCGGTTTTTTTACCAACCCGTTTTTCTTTGCGCGGCGGGCTTTGTACGATGCTGTCAAAGTGGCTGCTCCGTATATGAAAGGCGATTTGTTAGACGTCGGTTGTGGTCAAAAACCTTATAAACATTTATTGAAAGTTAATAAATATGTCGGCATGGAAGTAGAGCAAGAAGGACATGACCACACCAACGAAGAAGTCGATATTTACTACGATGGCAAGCATTTTCCCTTAGAAAATAGCAGTTTTGATAGTGTTTTGACGAGTCAAGTGTTGGAACATGTTTTTCATCCTGACGATTTTTTGAGTGAAATTCACCGTGTTTTACGCCCCGATGGTAAGCTCCTTTTGACCGTTCCGTTTGTTTGGGATGAGCACGAACAGCCTTACGATTATGCTCGATATTCGTCGTTTGGACTGCGCCATTTGCTTGAAAAAAATGGTTTCATCATCGTTTTGCATCAAAAAACATTGTCCGATTTTAGAGTCATTATCCAACTCATCAATGGCTATATTTTCAAAAAAACTTTAATATTTAGACCTAATCCTATCGCTAATATCATTGCAAGTGTTATTTTTAACGCTTGGTTGAATATCATCGGAGGCGTTCTGAGTTTTATTTTACCTGCAAACAAAGATTTATATTTAGACAACGTGATTGTTGCTGAAAAAAAATAAGACATGCTTAACTACTGTACACTTTTTGACGTCCAATATTTGAATCGCGGTTTGGTGACTTACGAATCACTCATGATTGCTTCCGAAGGCAAGGCGCATTTATACGTTTTTGCTTTTGATGACAAATGTCATGAAATATTGATGCAAATGTCATTGCCCAATTTGACAGTGATTCAACTTCATGAATTTGAGGATGAAGCACTTTTAGCCATCAAACCCACACGTACACGCGGCGAATATTGTTGGACGAGTACGAGTTCAACAATTCTGTATTGTATTGAAAAGTTTCAATTGCCGCAGTGCATTTATATTGATGCCGATATGTTTTTCTACGCTAATCCACAGGTTTTAATAGATGAAATGCCCGCTGACAAGCATGTTTTAATCACCGAGCATCGATATACCCCTCAGTATGACAAGGTGAAATTGTCGGGAAAATACTGCGTACAGTTTATGTATTTCGATAATTCAGAAGCAAGTTTAGAGGTGTTAAAATGGTGGAGAGCGCGTTGTTTGGAATGGTGTTTTAATCGTCATGAAGACGGTAAATTCGGTGATCAAAAATACCTCGATGATTGGACAGAGCGTTTCCCGTGCGTACATGAGTTGCGTCATCTCGGCGGTGGATTAGCCCCTTGGAATATACAACGCTATGATTATCAAGTAGTTAAAGATAAATTTTTATTGATATTGAAAAATAATAAAAATTTGAATGAAAACTATACCTATACTGAGGGGGAGGAAGTAGAGCCAATTTTTTTCCATTTTCATGGAGTGAAACTATATGAAAATGGCGGAGCAGTATATGCGCCCAAAATGTATATTCTGAATAAAAATACTCGCCAAATTTTGTACGAACCCTATCTTCAAAAGCTGCAAGTCGCCCAACAAAAGCTCCGCAGTTTTGATCCTGATTTAGAAAAAGTAGGTATTTTATCTTCAAAACAATACTCGGAAGATAGGACAAAAGGCTGGGGAGCTTTCGTGAAAACCAATGTTTTGAATAAGCTTTTCAAGTTGAATTTGTAGAAAATTATTCAGAAATAACAATCAACCCCTGCTCCAACGGATTCAAATTCTTCAAAAGATTGTCCATAAATGCTTCGCCATATTTTAAATAATAGGGTAAAAAATTATCGACGCGCTCTTGCAAGCCGCCGCCGGGAAAGAGCTTTTGAGCTAAAGCTTTAAGTTGATTAATAGCTGTTTCATTTTTTTGTTTTTCTGCTTTCAACAGTTTGGCTTCAATGATTTCGATGCCTTGAATCTGTTTGGTTTTTTCTGCTAAAACCACTTTTTCAAGAGTGGGGTCAGTGGCGATACACTTCTTTAATATAGCTTCAAATATAGTCTCAATAGCTGCTTTTTGTTCGTTCATACTGAAGGGTTCGGCAGCCGTTTTAGAAATGTATACTTTTATTAAACTATCCGTATCTTGCACTAAATCAAGGAGTTGTACATTCAATTTGCCCATTTTATCGCGACTGCCTTTATCCAACCATAAAACGGAATTACGCCTCACGAGCATCGGATAATTGATACCAAAATATTCAAATTGCGTTTTCCGTTCGAGCCAATAAGCCAATTCGCCGCCGCCACCTGTGTAGGCTAAATTGGGCAAAATCACCTCTTGAAACAATGGTCGCAACACCACATTCGGGCTAAAATACTGAGGGGTCGTTTCCAATTCAGTTAATATATCCTCTTGCGAATTCCATTGATAATCAGTATTTAACGCTTTATAAATCCCATTTTCAAAGACGATTCTTTCTCTTAAATTATCTCTTAAATAAAACAAATTGATGTTTCGTGCATACGCTTGAGGTTTATAGCCGAGTGATTCTAATTCCTTTTGCGTTTTACCGACCAAATCCTTTGAAGGTTGCTCTAAAATCTCCTTTTTCATAATGGGAATGAAAAGGCGTTTTAAGTCGGCATCATTCATATTTAAAACGACCAAACCATATTTTCCAAATAATTCATGAACGAGGGCTTGTGTAGCATCTTGATAAAGGGTGTGAGTGGTGTACGCTTTTTCAATAATTTCAAAAATATGCTTCGCTTGTTCATTGTCTCCGAGAATAGCTTTTAATTCATCTAAAACG
>JAYTON010000176.1:0-2139 GCA_043747725.1 Saprospiraceae bacterium | reverse complement strand
GCCTTTCGCTACTTTTATAACACTTAAATATTCAGGATTCGCACCACGTGAACTCAACATGCCCATTGCTTGGCAACGGTGCATAGAGCGACTTTCAGCAGCTATTTCATCATTGGACTTGCCGCGCGTAGGCAAATAAACACCTGCATCGAACTTGACAAATTTCTCCCGTTCAGCCACTTTGTTGAAAGTATCTTGATTGCCATAAAACCACCATGTTTGATTGCAAAACAAGCGTTTGGGCTGCCAAGCTTTGAAATACTTCAATTGTTCAGGATATACTGAGGGGTCGCCAGCTTTATCAAAGGCTTCGTTGCTCAATATGGCAGAGCCTGTATGATGCCCATGGGTATCAAAAGATGTATCAATAGAGAACCGATTGATGACAATATCGGGTTGTACTTTGCGCATTGCCCATACCACATCGGAGAGGACTTCATTTTTATTCCACATTCTAAAAGTTTCCGCAGGGCTTTTTGAAAAACCAAAATCATTGGCTCGGGTAAACATCTGCTTGCCGCCGTCAATCGAGCGCGCCATCAAAAGCTCTTGCGTCCGCAAAGCACCGAGCATTTCGCGTAGTTCATTGCCAATTAAGTTTTGCCCACCGTCGCCGCGCGTGATAGAGAGATAAGTCACATCAATCTGTCGAGCATTGGCGAAATAAGAAATCATGCGCGTATTTTCATCATCGGGATGTGCTGCCACATATAGTACAGAGCCAAGCGTCTGCAATTTTTTCAAAGCATCGTAAATATCCGCTGAATTAGGCTTTTTAGGTGCGCCCTGAGCCTGTAATACTGAGGGGGTAACAAGGGAATTGAATATAAACAAGGAGGCAATCAAAATGGGAAGTCTCATTTTACGGTATTAAAAGTTGAATTAAATAATGATTTTCAATGAATGGTGTCCTTTATCTGTTTTTTACAGAGCGTTTTTGCTTAGTTTTTGAGGTGACAAAAATACAATAAAGGAAGCGATAAATTGTCAGACAGGAGATGAAATTAGATATAAGGCGTATGCAGTGATTGGCGTAGAGAATAGACTTGTTGCGATGTTTTGTGTATTTGGAAGGTGGTAACACAGATTAAACGGATTTTCACCTTCTTCAAATTCCCTTCACCAAGCGAACGGATTGGTTTTTAGAATAACAAGAGCCAGTAGGGATTAGTAAAGCCTACCCAGCTCGCCCGATATATGTTTATTCAATCGCAAATCTTAAACCAATGAATAGATACGCTCGTGAATGGGGGTTTATTTTGTGCGTTGCTTTAAGAACAATCCATTCCAGCAGCAAGGGCATCATATTTTTCTTATTCGCCGTAAGCTATTATATAAGAATAAAAAAATCTTGAACTTTTTAAATGATAAAAATCATGATTTAATTGCCCTAATTTACTTTTTGATTTCTTACTATAAATTAAATTAACAAAACGATTATTAGCTTTATCAAATACTTTTGCTTTACCACAAAGTAATAAATTATAAACACAGTTATTAAATGTTATACTTTGATATTGATAAATTCTCATCGTATCCTGTTTTGAGGAGTTCAGATGTTCAAGGAAAATTAAATCTTCCTTTTTTGATACTTCATTAAAATTTTTATCCATCAACTTATAAAACAATTCAATAATATCTTTTTTATTAAAAAGAATCGATATATTATTATTGAATTCTGACTCAATATAAATTACTTCTTTGTTTAAAATATTTTGTAAAAATATTTTTTTTGTACACGAAGATATTGAAATAAAAAGCATGGAAACAATCATTATTCTTTTCATATTTTAATACGATTTTCCGCTTGCACGATACATATTTACACAATCACAAATCTTAAACCAATGAACAGATACGCTCGCTGCCTTAATACCGTTTGCCTTGTAGCCAATATTCAGACTCCCGCTACAATCTTCCTATACCAAATGGACAAGTATAGTTTAGACAAAAATTTGCTCTTGCGATATGTCATCAGTCAGTTCGCTTGCGCTCAACTCCTAAGCACGTACCTGATACTTTACAGTACCTTTTCCTTACTCGCTCAATACCTTAGCTTTTGACTAAAGCACCATAAGGCGGTTTATACACTCCGTCTGAACAGCGTGTATGATGGACCTACCATCATCTTATTTATAG
>JAYTON010000175.1:0-6974 GCA_043747725.1 Saprospiraceae bacterium | reverse complement strand
CTTTCAACGAACCAGGTAATATGTATTATTTTATAACTATCCGCAACGATGCAAAATCTGAAAATCGAATTGTTTGGGGCAGTAATGACAAGCCTGCACCGAATGAAGTAAAAAGCTTCTATAAAATACTTCTTAACTTTTTACCTAAACCCAAAGGAGAGTCACAATAAAATATAGTTCCCATAAGTACTTTGAAACTAATTGTTTATAAATATAAAAAAATAGTGAAATGAAAAAATTTATTCTACCCGTACTTTTTTCGGTCGGCTTGGTTGGTAGCCTTTCTGCTCAAAAACCGAAAGATATTCGTCCAAAAACGAATGCTCAACAGGTTAAAATCCAGGACATAAAACCGCCTACCGAATATCGTGAAATAGGTGTGCCTGAATCATCCCGCATATTTGAAGGAACGAGCCAAAAGCATACCCTTACATTCCTTCAACGCCCTTCGCAAGCTTTGCCAAAAGGCTTTAAAGTAGTTTATACTGAGGGGGGGCTGCCGACTATGATTCAAGGCATTTTACCTGATGCCACTTCAAGGGAATTGCCTATAGAGACACGCGCCGTGCAGTATTTGGATGCTATAAAAGCAGCCATGCAAGTAAAAAATCCAGTTGAAGAATTTGAAATTAAAAATATTGAGCATGACGAATTGGGGCAATCGCACGTGCGGATGCAGCAAAAATTTGGTAATCTACCTGTTTGGGGTGGCGAGGTCATCCTGCATGAGCGTGGTGGTAAAATAGAATTGATGAATGGATCTTACTTTCCGACCCCCTCAGTCAATACGCTCAATCCAACCATTTTAAAAGCCAATGCTGAAACCACCGTTCAAGCGGATTTGAGTATTAAAACAAATTTTAAAATTTTAACTGCTGAAAATAAAAAGCAAATTGGCGGTGAGCAATTCCGCAGCGAGTTGATTATTTTCCATATAGGCGATAAAAAAGACGGTGAAAAATTGGCTTGGCATATTTCTGTTTATCCAAATGTTTTGCACCGTTATGAGTATTTTATTGATGCCGAAAACGGTCAAATTTTGGATAGTTACAGCAGTTCTTGCGATTTATTAGGGCATCTTCATGGATTGAATAAAAGTGATTTTCACCTTGAAAATGAAGGCAATTCCAATAAAAATGAAGCAAATACACTTCAAATTGTTAGTAATGCAACACCTTCATCGCCAATTATGATGGACGGTGCCGCTACTGCAAATGCTTCAGACTTATTGAATCAAACACGCGTGGTCAATACTTATCAAGTGGGTGCTAACTATTTTTTGATAGATGCTTCGCGCCCGATGTATAAAGCGGCGGCTTCCTCAATGCCCAATAATCCAATAGGGGCAATTCAAACATTTGATTATAAAAATACAGATGCCGGACCAGCCTTTTTCCTTACTTCAACTAATAATACTTGGAGCACTGCTGCAAAAGCTGTTTCAGCGCATTACAACGCAGGGCGTGCCTATGAATATTATAGAGTGACGCATGCCAGAAATTCGATAAATGGCAAAGGCGGCAATGTAAATTCTTACTTCAACGTAACAGACCAAAACGTGCAGATGGATAATGCATTTTGGAATGGTGAAGCGATGTTTTATGGCAACGGTAAAGATTATTTTACGGCATTGCCTAAAGCTTTGGATGTAGCAGGACATGAAATTTCGCATGGTGTGATTCAAAACACGGCTAATTTGCGCTACCAAGGTGAATCGGGTGCACTCAACGAGTCTTTCGCCGATATATTTGGAGCGTTGATTGAAAGAAACAATTGGAAGATAGGTGAAGATGTGGTTGTCAATACTACGGCTTTTCCAACAGGTGCTCTACGCGATATTTCAAACCCCCATAATGGCGGCACTCGAATAGGTGACCCATCTTATCAGCCTCAAATATATACCGAGCGTTATACAGGCACTCAGGATAATGGCGGGGTACATATCAACAGCGGCATCACAAATTATGCTTTTTATCTTTTTGCCACCAATGCTGCAGTAGGAAAAGACAAGGCAGAAAAGGTATATTATCGCGCACTTTCTAAGTATTTAGTAGCATCTTCCAAATTTATTGACCTTCGTGCTGTCGTTGAGCAATCCTGTAAAGACCTTTATCCAAGCGAAACAGCTTTGCTAACGGCTGCTCAAAACGCCTTCACTCAAGTAGGTATCAGCGGTGGCGGTAGCACTACCGGCACTGCATATCAACAGGATTTACCTGTCAATCCCGGTCAGGATTGGGTCGTTTATGTCAGCAATGATGGCAATAAATTGATGCTCTCAACCCCTAATACAGCTGCGCCAACTGTGCTTTATTCTAATGGCGTTTACAGCCGCCCAAGTGTTACAGATGATGGCACAGGTATCTTTTTCATAGGTACGGACAAAAAAATGCACGCCATTGCTATTAATTGGAATACAAGTAGTTTTACTTTAAAAGATATTCAAACAAGTCCAATTTGGAATAATGTGGCTATTTCAAAAGATGGAAGAAAAATAGCTGCCAACTATAGCAATAGAGACAGTATTATTTGGGTCTATTCTTACGATTTAGCTAAATCTAAAGAATACATTCTTTATAATCCGACCACTTCTCAAGGCAATGTGAATACAAACGAGGTTAAATATTCAGATGCCCTTGAATGGGATCATTTTGGCGAAAATGTCATGTATGACGCTTTCAACCAAATCCCTGGTTCGCAAGGAGCTGATGTAGAATATTGGGATGTGGGTTTTGTGAATGTTTGGTCTAACAATTCTAAAAATTTTGCCAGCGGTCAGATTGAAAAACTTTTTGCTGATATAGGAGAAGGAGTCAGCATTGGCAACCCTACATTCGCTAAAAACTCAGCTTATATTGTTGCTTTTGATTATATCGAAACCGATAATTTAGGCAACGATAGCTACTATATTTTAGCAGCTAACACTCAAACAGGAAATGTTTCTCAAGGAGCATCAGGCGTTTTCGCTAATAATACACTCGGTTATCCAAGTTATTCACGCACTGACAATCGCATTTTATTCACGACTGAAAATGCTCAGACCGTTAATCAAATCAATACCATCGCAATGGCGTCTAATAAACTTGACGCTGCAACTCCTAATACCTTGATAAAAGCCGACGCTCAAAAAGGCAATTGGTTTGCCAACGGTACGCGTGTGTTGACTTCTACTGGTGATTTGGATAAAGCAGCTGTCAGAATTACGCCCAATCCGTTCAATGACAATGTGACGATAGAAGTCACGGCGGATAAAACCGAAGTAGGCAAAGTTGAAGTGTTTGATTTATTGGGAAAAAATATCTTGAGCCGCTCTCTCAGTATTTCAACAGGTAAAAACGTTGTTTCCATAGAAACGCATAGCCTACAAGCTGGAGCTTATTTAGTGAAAATTACAATTGGCAATAAAAGTTTGACGAGTAAAATTGTGAAATTTTAAGTTTTAAGTTTTAATGTCAAGTTGGAAAATAAAAAAAAGCGGTTGGATACCCCTCAGTATCCAGCCGCTTTTTTTATTATTTTTAAAACAATTTGTTAATTTTAATTATAACTCATTGATTATCAATACTATTCTTCTGACATATCCATCGTGTGAAACACATTCGCCACATCTTCATCATCTTCAAAACGCTCAACGAGCTTGATAACCGCTTCGGCATCTTCATCGCTCAACTTCTTAGTGACAGTCGGGATGCGCTCAAAAATGGCTTCCTCTACTTCAATATTGCGCTCTTCAAAAAACTTCTGCATATTACCAAAATCCGTAAAATTGCACGTGATGACCAATTCATCGCCATCCTCTTTTATTTCATCCAAACCATAATCAATCATATCCAATTCCAATTCATCAAAATTAGGCATCGCTTCTTTTTTCACTCGAAAAATACCTTTCCGCACAAACATATAATCCACCGAACCGCTCGTACCCAATGAACCACCGCCGCGATTGAAATGCATACGCACATTCGCCACCGTCCGAGTTGGATTATCCGTCGTTGTTTCTACAATAAATGCCACGCCATTCGGTCCGTAACCTTCATAAACGACCTCTGCAAAATTCTCAGAATCCTTAGAAGTGGCTCTTTTGATAGCCGATTCGACGTTCGTTTTGGGCATATTCGCCTTCTTACTGTTTTGAATCGCTAAACGCAAGCGGGGGTTATTGCTCGGGTCGCCGCCACCTTCTTTTATGGCAATAGCTATTTCACGACCAATTTTAGTAAATACCCGTGCCATATTGCCCCAACGCTTCAATTTTGAAGCTTTCCGATATTCAAACGCTCTTCCCATGATTTTTCGATATTAAAATATGTTGATGTTTGATTTTAAAATTTAGATTTCAGTTAAATGTGAAATTATGCTTAAAAGTGGCGCAAAGTTAGGATTTTCCTTAAAAAAACAAAACCGTCAATTGCTTTTTCCTACTTTTGCCAAAATTTTTAAATCATTTTGAAATATGTCAAAACCAGGTATCCCACAAGGGACGCGCGATTTTTCGCCTGAGCAAGTTGCTAAACGCACGTATATATTTGATACAATTAAAAAAGTGTTCACCAAATTTGGTTTTCAACCCATCGAAACGCCCACTTTGGAAAACCTCTCCACGCTCACAGGTAAATATGGCGATGAAGGTGATAAGCTCCTTTTCAAAGTGCTGAACAACGGCGATTATCTCTTGAAAGCCGACCCCTCAGTATTGGCAGATAAAAACTCAAGTAAATTGATTGCTCAAATATGCGACCGAGGTTTGCGCTACGATTTGACTGTACCCTTCGCCCGTTACGTGGTGATGCATCAAAATGACATCACTTTTCCCTTCAAACGCTATCAAATTCAGCCGGTTTGGCGAGCTGATCGTCCTCAACGGGGTAGGTATCGGGAATTTTATCAGTGCGATGCGGATGTTGTCGGATCAAATTCATTGGTGTATGAAGCAGAATTTGCTCAGATTTATGATGAAGTTTTTAAAAAATTAGGACTCAACGTTGTCATTAAAATAAATAACCGCAAAATTTTATTTGGTATGGCTGAAGCGGCAGGCGTTCCAGACAAATTTATGGACATGACCATCGCCATTGATAAGCTCGATAAAATAGGTTGGGAAGGGGTAAAGGCTGAATTGGAAAGCCGTGAAATGCCCACATCAGCGATAGAGATAATTGATAAACTATTGAAAGTCAATACTTTAGAGGAATTAGAAAAATTTGGAAATAAAAGCCCTTCTTTAGTGAGGGGTATAGAAGAGCTTCGGACATTTCACCAATATTTTGATTTAAAACCTAATACCAACGAAATTAAATTTGACATCACCCTCGCACGAGGCTTAAATTATTACACAGGCTGTATTTTTGAAGTGGCGGCTAAAGATGTGAGAATGGGCAGCATTGGTGGCGGCGGCCGCTACGACGATTTGACGGGGGTGTTCGGTTTGAAAAACGTATCGGGCGTAGGCATCAGCTTTGGGGCGGATAGGATTTATGATTGCCTCGAAGAACTCGATCTTTTTCCAAAAGAATCGCAGCAAAGTCTGAAAGTGCTGTTTGTGGCTTTTGATGCCGAGAGTCACCTTTATGCATTCAAAGCCCTCAGTGAAATACGCGAGGCAGGTATCAACGCCGATATTTATCCCGAACCGACGAAAATAAAAAAACAGTTGGATTATGCGGACAAACGTGCCGTGCCGTTCGTTGTTATTATTGGCTCAGAAGAAATGGAAACAAGGCAATTAGTCTTGAAAAATATGGTTTCTGGCGAGCAAGAGAAGATCGAATTGAGTAAAATCATTGATATACTGAGGGGGTCTTTGTAGAGATGTTAGATTAATAGATTTTAGACATTAGACTGGTTGTAGGTTTATTAAACTTTAATCAAACCATAGTGTTTTCAATATTTCTCATTGATTTTCAATAATTTATACATTATTTTAATGAAAAATAACAACGTTAAAATTCAACAAACGGAAATCCTTTCCAAGAATTGGTACACCCTCAAAAAGATTACTTATGATTATCTAAAAAAAGATGGCATTTGGCAATCTCAAAGCCGCGAGGCTTACGATAGAGGCAACGGAGCAGCTATTTTGTTGTATAATAAAGAGACTCAAACGGTCATTTTGACCCGTCAGTTCCGTATGCCTACGTATATAAACGGGAACGAAACGGGGATGATGATAGAAGTCTGCGCGGGTCTTTTGGACGAACACGATGCAGAAGAATGCATCCGTCGAGAGACAGAAGAGGAAACGGGCTACAAAGTGAATGAGGTCCGGAAAATTTTTGAAGCCTATATGTCGCCCGGTTCGGTGACTGAAAAACTCTATTTTTTCATAGCCGAATATTCAAAAGATATGAAAATGACTGAGGGGGGTGGCTTGGAACATGAACAAGAAGATATTGATGTTTTAGAATTGCCTTTTGAAAAAGCCTATCAAATGATTGATACAGGTGAGATATGCGATGCCAAAACCATTATGCTTTTATATTACGCCAAAGTGAATAATATTCTATAAAACCAATACTTTATACATAAAAATAATTTTAATTAAAAGATAGAAACAATATTACTTACCAAAAATCACCCTATGAAATTTGTTAAAATTTTACTTTTATTCATCACACTTTCTCAATCTTTCAATTCTTTTTCTCAAGAAATGTCCAATATTATCCAACCAATAAAGGGAAATAAAGGGAAAATGTACATTTTTGGGGGATGGAATCGAGCGCATTTTTCCAATTCTGACATCCGATTTAGGGGTGAAAACTATGATTTTACGCTGAAAAATGTGGTGGCTTATGATAGACAAACGCCTTTTGCACTTGACCCATATTTTCAAATTACTAAACTTTCGATACCACAAACCAATCTCAGAATCGGCTATTTTATCAGTGAGCATTACAATATTTCCTTCGGAGTTGACCATATGAAGTATGTGATGGAGCAAAATCAGGCTGTGAAAATCAAAGGTAAAATTAGTGTGG
>JAYTON010000174.1:0-4705 GCA_043747725.1 Saprospiraceae bacterium | reverse complement strand
TAGAACACATAGAACACATAGAACACATAGAACACATAGAACACATAGAACACATAGGTTTTTCTATGTGTTCTATGTGTTCTATGTGTTCTATGTGTTCTATGTGTTCTATGTGTAAAAAATAATCTGACCTATATGTAAAAAAAAGCGGTTGCAAGTTGCAGCCGCTTTTTTTTACATTCAGTCCGAATCAATGAGAAGGAATTGCTTCCCAATCGATGTCAGAATTTTCATTCATTTTAATATTATTAACTTGAATGTTGTTTTTAGGTTTGCTTAGGTTTTGTAAGATTCTTTTAATTGCGGTTTTCATATCGAGATATATTGTAAGGATTAAAAAAATTGGGTGATTTCGTATGTTTCAAATTTACTTACTTTACTAACGATAAATCAACCCCCTCAGTTTTTTTACTATGACTTATTAACTCCATTTTAACACTCTCCAATCATCGGTTACATTATTTTAAGTATGCTTAAATAGTTGGTAATCAATTATTTAGATAAAATAAATGCCCTAAAATATCCGATGTTCAAACCTTCAATTATTTTCTTTTTTAAGCAAATTTTTATTTACAAGGTGTTTTTTATTTCCATAAAATTGGGGACATAAAAAATAAAAAAAATCACGACGATTATTTTTTTTAGAAAGTGGTCTATGATTTTCATCTTTTGGTCGTTGAAAAATTGTCGTTCATAGAATGGAGAAATGGAGAATCGGCAGTTCGTCGGTAAAAAGCAGATCTAAACGTGTATTTGCTTGGTATCATCGAACAGATTTGGAGGCTGTAACCTTTGCCCCCACCTTTGTATCATAATTAAAACAGAAAGACAATCAATTCAAAATACACAATACGAAATCACCTAATTGTCATAAAAATAATTAAAATTAATCACCCTTTATTCTTAAAAATTTAAATTTTAAAAAATGAAAACGAATCTTTTTTCAGCATTAGCTATCGCAGCCACCCTTTTTACAACTAATCTTAACGCCGGAAATATTGAAAATACCTACAATTTAGGTGAAACAACCTTGACAATATCTTCTGAGACTAACGCTGTCATTGTTAATATAGGCGACTATAAAAATGAAGCAATCACGATTAAAATTGAAGATGCTTTTGGACATCAGCTTTTAAGCGAAACTGTTAAAAATGCTCAAAGTTTTGCCAAAAAGTACAATATTTCAAAATTGGAAGATGGTAATTACAACCTTGTCGTCTCTAAAAAGACAATGAAAACTGTTCAACCTTTTCAAATAAAAAATCATGCAGTCGTGATGTCAGAATTTGAGAAAAAAGAAAAATTTATTCCTTCAGTGAATTTTACTGAAGACAAATTAAATGTGAATGTTTTATTGGGCAATTACAGCAATATTACGGTGAGCATTTTTGACAACGAGGGACGCAAGGTTTTTGATGAAAAAAATTACGTCGTGTTTGATATGCACAAACGGTATGACCTTTCAAAATTGCCTAAAGGGGCTTATTGGGTAGAGGTGGTGGCAGGCGATGAAACATTTGGTTTATCTATTGAAAAATAACATGGTGTTATTTAAATAATTGATTGACAGTGTTTTATAAATAATAATTATTACACATGAAAATCTAATTTTGAGTTTTTTAATTGGGAGCTTGGCAGTCGTAGATTGTCAAGCTCTTCTGTTACCCCCTCAGTATTTTTCAGTATTTTATCAATCAATAATAAATTTCACCTCTTTAATATCAAAATCTTCAATGCCTTTTTTGGATTCAATGCATAATTTACCCGCTTCATTCACACCGACAATTTTACCTTGAAAATATGTGCCATCAGGATATTGATACATCGCATCCTCGCCCCAACGGTATAATTTGGAAATATATTCATCATGGATTTTATTGAAATTTCGCGTTTTTAACTGCAAATAACGGTGCTCAATGCTTTGACATATTTTTTCGACAATTTCCATCAAGTCAAAATCTTTTCCTGTTTCGATTTTTAAAGATGTTGCATGGGGTAAATTAGGAAAGTGTAATTGATTGATATTCAAGCCAATACCAATGATACTGGATTGAATACTCGCTCCCGACAATGAATTTTGAATGAGAATGCCAGCTATTTTTTTATCTTTTACATAAATATCATTTGCCCATTTAACTGACACACCTCCCTCCTGCCGCACTCCGTTCGCAGTGACAAATTGAGCGACAACGTCATAAACAGCCAACGAAATAGATTTATTGAGGTGAAATTGTTCACGTGGATTGAGGAAAGTAGGGTTTAGAACGATGCTGATGGCAATATTTTGATACGGTTCGCTTTCCCATTTGTTGCCATATTGCCCGCGTCCAGCAGTTTGATTGAATGTAAAAAAGACGCCCCCCTCAGTATGGGCTGATTTCAAGGCATCATTATGAACATTTTGAAGCCATTCGGCGGCAAGGGCGTTGGTAGATGTGGCGGAATCATAGTATTTCAAAACTTTTCCTACAAAAAGGGTGTTTTTAATTGCGGTCAATGTGGTTTAATTTTGTAATTTTGCAAAATTTTATTTTTCATTTCAATATTTTAAATCAAGTATTAATTTGAGTACAATACAAGCAGCTATGATGACGCAGGCAGTGCCTGCAGAAATGTTAAACGATGTAATCGTTGACGCTATTCAAGACATCAAAGGTAAAAAAATCGTCAAAATTGACTTGCGAAAATTGCATGACGCACCCACCAATTATTTTATCATCTGTGAAGGCGAATCCAACGTGCAAGTCCGTGCCATTACTGATAGTATTTATCGAAAAGTAAAAGAAGTTTATCAGACCACTCCGACTCATATTGAGGGCGGTTTACAAAGTACGTGGATTGTGATGGATTTTTTCGACACGGTAGTCCATGTATTTTATAAAGACACTCGTTCGTTTTATGAGCTAGAAGACTTATGGAGCGATGGCGCCTTGACGGAGTATATAGATGTTTAAGTATTTATTGGTGATAAGTAATTATAATTAGTCCTTCAGATGCAGAACATTCACGAAACGTTGAGTCGGTTTTAAACGTTATAAATGTCATGACTTTTTAAACAAAATCGTTTGTTTTTGTTTTAATTACTAAAATATTGATGGGCATTTAAAATATTAGAACTCCTTAAACGCCTATCATATAGAATTTCAAAACATTTTTCGTTTCGAAAACCTTCGGAGGGGAGAGTGATCTAATCAAAATGATTGTTTTAAAATAAAATATGGAAAATAACGAATTAGATAACAAACCACGCAACACCTCGACAGGCGGTGGCTTCGGCTCTTATTGGATATATGGGTTGATTGCGCTGGTGCTCATTGCTTTCAATATTTACAACCTCGGCACCATTGATAAGAAAGACCTCGAATGGGAGAAATTTGCTGAAATGGTTAAAGAAGGCGATATACAGCGCGTAGTGGTAGTGAATGAAAAGGTGCTTGAAGTATTTGTGAGGGATGAAAAATTAACCAAATACAATATCACTAAAACGAGGTATCCTAATCGCCCCCATTATCAAATGGATATCCCGGCGAAGGTATATGAGGATAGAATTTCGACTCTTTACAAGGATAACCCCTCAGTCCCACGCATATTTGCTGATTATGAAGACCGTTTCAATTACCTCACGCCGTTGCTCAATTGGCTTTTACTCATTGCTATTTTTGCAGCTTTGTGGATTTTTATCATGCGCCGAGTAGGTGGTGGCCCAGGTGGCCCGGGCGGTCAGATTTTCAATATTGGTCGCTCCAAAGCTCAGATTTTTGATAATACCAACGCTAAAGTCAACATCAATTTCTCAGATGTAGCAGGTTTGGACGAAGCGAAGGAAGAAGTCATGGAAGTGGTAGATTTCTTGAAAAATCCAAAGAAATACACAACTTTAGGTGGAAAAATACCCAAAGGCGTGTTGCTTATAGGTGCGCCAGGTACAGGTAAAACGCTATTAGCAAAAGCTGTAGCAGGCGAAGCAGGCGTACCGTTCTTCTCTATTTCAGGTTCTGATTTCGTTGAAATGTTTGTAGGTGTAGGTGCTAGCAGGGTACGTGATTTGTTCCGTCAAGCACGTGAAAAAGCACCTTGTATCATATTTATTGATGAAATTGATGCTATTGGTCGCGCTCGCGGCAAAGGCGCATTTCAAGGGGGTAATGACGAAAGAGAGAACACCTTGAACCAATTATTGGTAGAAATGGATGGTTTTCCGACGGATAAAGCTGTTATTTTAATGGCAGCGACCAACCGTTCAGATGTTTTGGATAGCGCATTGATGCGCCCGGGACGTTTTGACCGTCAGATTGGGATTGATTTACCGGATTTGAATGGTCGTGAGCAAATTTTCAATGTTCACTTGCGCCACATCAAAACAACGGAAGATGTCAATCCCTCAGTATTGGCGGAGATGACACCCGGTTTTGCAGGTGCTGACATTGCCAATATATGCAATGAAGCGGCTCTCATTGCTGCTCGTCGCAATAAAACGGGCGTTGATATGGATGATTTCAATTATTCACTCGATAAAGTAATTGGTGGATTGGAGCGTAAAAGCAAAATCATTGCACCCGCTGAAAAGGAAATCATTGCTTATCATGAAGCAGGTCACGCTATTTGCGGTTGGTTTTTGGAACATGCTATGCCTTTGGTGAAAGTGACGATTGTTCCGCGCGGCATTGGCACATTGGGTTATGCACAATATTTGCCGAAAGACGAA
>JAYTON010000173.1:0-8943 GCA_043747725.1 Saprospiraceae bacterium | reverse complement strand
GTTGTATTCCAAAGGGGCTCTTAGTGCTTTTAAGGGGCATTATAGACCTTAAAATGGCACCCGTTTAAACATTAATTCCTTTTTTGCACAATCTGAGACTTAGTGCGAGCGGGATATAAATGTTCTTTTTTGTCATTTAGAAGGAATCGCTATTACTCCTCTCATCAATTTTGGTAAGATGTATGTTTTTGAAATTAGCTAATAATTGCTCTTTTTTTGAAATGCGCATAGGATGTGTTTCCACTAATACAATAAATAATACGTACATAAGTATTATCATATTCTTCAAATTGCTTAGACAAGTGAATTAAGCCTTGCTCAATCTTAGTTGAAAACTCTAAAGCGTTCATTTTATATCTGTAATTTATGATTGATGTAAAACTATCTGTACAAAGATAAACCGTTTTCTATAAAATGACCGAATAAGTATTTATTTTTACAAGCAGCAATTGGTCATTGTAAGGCGTTTTAGTTTCAATTCAGCATAACAAGAGACGTGAACAAGACCTATTTTTAACCTACTCAGACTTTGTAACAAAGTATGGATTTAGTACTCAGTTTAGAATTCGCAGAACGAGACCTCGTACAAGCGTGTATAGCACGCGAACGATGGGCACAACAAAAGCTGTATGAGGAATTCTACGGCAAGATGATGGGCGTATGTCTTCGCTATGCGAATAATCAAGATGATGCTTTGGATATTCTCCATGAGGGGTTTATCAAAATATTTAAGCACATTGGTTCGTATCAACCAGGCACCGCTCTTCAAGCGTGGATTCGGCGCATCATGGTCAATACAGCTATTGATTATTATCGTAAAAATATCCGCCGCCGCACTGAAGATTTGGAAACGGCATACGACTTGAGTAATGATGAAGCAGATGCTATCAGCCAATGTTCTGAAAAGGATATTTTGATTGCTATTACGCAATTGACGCCGGCATATCGGGCAGTATTTAATTTATATGTGATAGAAGGATACTCGCATCGCGAAATTTCTGAACAATTGGGCATCACCGAAAGCACTTCGCGATCCAATCTTGTGAAAGCGCGCTTGAAATTGCAATTTATTTTGAAAGGAAACCAGACTGTTGAAAATGGAGAAGAATAATCAAAATATCGATAAAATAGACAAAAAAGTGCAGGAGGTGCTTAAAGACCTCGAAGTGCCTTTAAAGACTGATCATTGGCATTTGATGAATCAGCGACTCGATGAGTTGGATAACCAAGAAGCCGCTTTTGACGAATTCGTTCGCCGCGATATGCAAAACATAGAAGTGCCTTTTCAACCGACTCATTGGCATTTGATGAATCAACGACTCAGTGAATTGGATAATGAAGAAGCCGCTTTTGACGAATCTGTCCGCCGAAATTTGCAAAATTCAGAAGCCAAATTTCAACCTACACATTGGGATTTGATGAATCAAAGGCTTGAACAAGAGTTTTCATGGAAAGCAAAAGTGGTCAGATATAAGGTGATTGAAGCAGCATTGATGTTGTTGTTGCTTTTTACAGCTTATAATGTGCCTGATGTTATGCTTGGAGATAGTTTTGCAGACGGAACAACGCGTGAACAAAACCCCGCGATAGAATCAAAAAATTTAAATAAACCGTCCGACATTAAATTATTTAACAAAGGTACTGAATGGCGCAATAATACGCAGAAACAGGGAAATAATACCCCTAATTCTGCTCTTGATAAAAACGGCGTACCGATTGTTTCTACTGATTTAAAAGACAATTTGAAGGAAAATAATCAAGTGCAATCAACTCTTATTTTTAAAGGCAATAATACAGACGGCAATATTTTAAATAACCCAAATATTGTTGCCAACGATTTTAATCAACTTACTTCTGAAAATCAAGCAGGTAATAATTTTGAAGTATTAATGCCCATTTCTTTGAAAAAAGCGAATGCTATTGCATTCAATTTTAATAAAGAAAAATTAGACTTCAATAAAATAAATACTCCAGTTAATCCAATAGCGGAGGTTAGTGATCTCAATATATTAAAACCTAAAGCCTTGACAATCAGCACTTTATATGATGAACCTCAATTGCCGAAAATGGCAAAAAGAAATAAATGGTGGCGTTTGGGTATCTTCGGTTCGCAGAGTACGGATTATATGACCTCCTCGTATGTGTATCGAGGCGATCTTAATAAATTGGCTGATTTATCTTTCAATAAAGGCGTGGGGGTATCTGCCATCCGTAGAAAAGGTAAGTTTGAATTTGGAATGGGTCTTATTTTTAATAAAAAAAACTATAAAACACATTTGCCTCCTGAATTAATAACAGGTTCCGTAGTTACGGGAAACTCAACTCAAGCCGTTTTACCAGAAGCTGTCAATCTCGATATAGTACGCATACCCCTCAGTATGGACTATCATTTTAAGAGTCTTGGCAGATGGAATATGTTTGCGACTTTGGGCGCATCATTCAATGCCACTTCTAAAATAGATGTCAAATATTACGAAATACCCGTCGCTTCAACGACACAACAAACATTGGGTTTACAATCGCGCAGTGCATCGTCTATCAATGCATATGGAAAACCTTACAAGTTTTTAAGTTTAGATAAAAATGAAGGCAGTTTTTATTATTCAGCTCATGCTGGAATCGGCGTTGAATGTAAAGTAACACCTTTAATAAGTGCCTATTTACAACCCATCGTTGAGAAGCAATTCGGTAAGTATGGCATCAGCTCACGCAATGATAAAATCAACACAGTGAGTGTGCAAGTTGGTTTGAAAATGAGAATTTCTCAGAAAGAATTTTAAAATATTTCTATGCATAAATAATTGACTTCATGGAATTTATAAAAAAAAGAAGCCTTTTTGAATCAATCAAAAAGGCTTCTTTTTTTTAATTCACAACTCAAAACTATTTCTGTTCATTCAAACTCCAATCATAATTTTGATAAGTCAACTCCGCTTTTTCACTCAACTTAGTCTTCGCATACTTATTAATGAAGGCAACGACTGAGGGGGCAGCTTTTTTAAAATCGCCTGAAAACCAAGTGAAAATTTTGGACATATCTGCTTTAGTCGCTGATTTGATTTTATTCCTATTCCCATCATTGATAAAAGCTTTGGCTTGGCTATCTAACTGCGCTTGTAGTTTTTCGCCCGTAAATGCCTCATTCAAAAGCGGGGGACAGCCTTTTGAAGCGCAATTGACAGCAAAGTGAATGCGCGGATCATTGAATTTAGGGCGAATGATACCATGCTCAATATCATTCAAATTATACATTTTACCTTCAATTTTGATGAACTTGATTGTCCACGTATCGCTTACGAATGGGATGCCGCTTTTGATGTCTTTAATACTCTTTAAAGGATAATGCATACATATCAGTTTGATTGTGAATGCATTATAAGCATTTATCCAATAAGCGAGGCTTTCATCCTTGCTCCAATTTTTATCGTTCGGGTGACTTTTAGAGAGCAAATCGAGGTAAGCGTTGAATTTAACGCTGTCTTTGATAAAGCCTTTATAATCCACAGACCCCTCAGTATTGACGTACTTTTTGAGTAAGCTATCAAACATGGCATGGTTAACAGGCTTCGATTCAGATTTGTAATCTTTGACTTTAATACAACTTGGCAGTATTGAAAAAAGTAGGATGGCAATAAAAATATTGATTGTTTTCATAAATTTTTTTGATGATTTAAATTGTAAGATATTTATTTTTAATCTGCTTTAAATACGAGATTTCTCTACAACTGGATTTATGAACCATTTTTATCGCAAAAGTACTGAGGGGGTATCACGAAGCTATCACAAGATTTTTATGATTAATATTTATCGTTTTCCTTTCCAAGTAATTAAAAACACACCTGCCAAAACAATCCCAGTACCTAATAATTGTAAAAAAGTGATGCGTTCAGCCAAATAATAATTGGCTAAAAAAATGGTCGCTACCGGACCAACAAAGCCAATAATAGATGAATTTCCTGCCCCAACGATGCGAATACCTTCCACAATTAAAAACGTTGGAATCACTGTCGCTACTATTACTAACCAACCAGTGAGTAAATACACCTGATGCGGATAGTTGAAAATAGCCATATTATTATGAAAAAATGATTGAATCAAGGCTGGTACTGTCGCCGCCATCATCGCATAACACGTAAATTTAACCGAGCCGAAGCGGTGTGCCAACTCGCCCGTACCTATTACATACAGCGAGTACGTGAAAGCGCAGGTGAAAACATACAAGCCACCCTTAATAAAATCCTTTTGCTCACCCACGCCTTTTTCAGCCACGAAGGCGATTATGACGCCTATATAGGTCAAAATCAAGGCGATATACTGAGGGGTCGTAATTTTCTTCTTAAAAAATATGGCGGATAAAACCAAAACCATTGTCGGATAAGTAAACAAAATCAATCGCTCGACACCTGCCGTCACGTACTGCAAACCCAGAAAATCCAACATGCTGGAGATGTAATAACTCAAGATACCCAAGCCGCTAATCATAAGCCACTCGCACAACGTTAAACGCACATTATCTGCTCTTTTACTTAAAAAATAAGCAATAATAATATAAAAAGGCACTGAAAACAGCATTCTCAAAGCAATCACCGATATGACATCTACGTGATAAATGAACATTATTTTTATCAAAACCGCTTTAGATGAAAAGCCGATATTGGCAATCATGAGGATAAAAATGCCAATGAAAAAGCGCGTTCGGACTGTGGTGCTGTTGTAAAATGCGGTTAAGTTCATAAAGCAAACAATTGAGTCGGGTTTAAATTTTATAAAACAAAATAAAGAATTTTTAACCGATGATGGATTTTAAAAATGAAGGGATAATACGATAGATAAACACCTATTTTTTAAAACAAAAAGTAGTATTTTGTCATTTTGTAACCGTATGAAATCTATTTTTTATCTTTGTCGCAACGTGCACCGAACTGACCGTGCATAAAAATCATATTCTAAAGCAGAACTCGCGTTCCGCCCTACTTAGTCATCAAAAAAAATGGATAAAACGATTGCAGGTTTTTCAAAACTAACAAAAGAACAGAAAATTCAATGGATTGTTGACACTTTTCTCTCTGAGGATAATAAGTGTTTAGAAGGAAAAGAGGCGAGTAAAACATTGAAAAAATTTTGGCATTCAGACCTTGATTTTCAAAAAGTGTTCGACGGTTTTTCTGAAAATACGGTCTCCAACTTTCCAATTCCTTTTGGCATTGCCCCTAACTTTGTCATCAACGGTAAAACGTATGCTGTGCCAATGGCGATTGAGGAAAGTTCGGTAGTAGCAGCTGCGGCGAGTGCAGCAAAATATTGGATGGCGCGCGGTGGCTTTCATTCTGAAGTTTTGAATACTGAAAAAGTCGGGCAGGTACATTTCACATGGTCGGGCAATAATGCTTTATTAAAAGACGCTAACGGCTGTTTTTTAGATTTGAAAAAGACCCTTTTGGAAGAGACTTCTTTTCTCACTGAAAATATGAACAATAGAGGCGGCGGCATCTTAAATATTGATTTAGAAGACTTTACAGATATTGAAAAAGATTATTTTCAGCTAAAAGTTACTTTTGAGACGTGCGATTCAATGGGTGCGAATTTTATCAACAGCGTCCTCGAGGAGATGGGTATTATCCTCACACAATTCCTCGAAGCACGAACGGGCATTGCGCCAACGGTCATCATGGCGATTCTCTCGAATTATACCCCTCAGTGCGTGGTGCGTACATGGGTTGAATGTGATATTAAAGATTTTGCTGATAAAGAAGCGGCTTATTATGCGGATAAATTCTGTAAAGCCATTCGCATCGCCCGCATCGATCCCTATCGCGCGGTGACGCATAACAAAGGTATTTTTAATGGTGTTGACGCTGTTGTGCTGGCTACTGCGAACGATTTTCGAGCGGTAGAAGCCTGTGGTCATGCGTATGCAGCGCGGGATGGGCAATATCGCAGCCTTTCGCAATGCACGATAGAGGGCAGCCGCTTCAAATTTTGGATGGATATCCCGTTGGCACTCGGCACGGTGGGCGGTTTGACAAGCCTGCATCCGTTAGCTAAATTGAGCCTTGAAATGCTCGGCAATCCGTCTGCACAAGAGTTGATGCAAATTATTGCAACGGTTGGTTTGGCGCAAAACTTCGCAGCAGTGCGCTCTCTCGTCACGACGGGCATTCAGAAAGGGCACATGAAAATGCACCTCTCGAATATCCTCAATCACTTCCATTGTACTGAGGGGGAGGCGACAAAAGCCCTTGCTTTTTTTAATGATAAAACAGTTTCGTTTTCGGGGGTACGAGATTTTATTGAAGATTTAAGGAAAACGGCATTGGTTTAAAATCTCCATCAAATGATACTTCCACAAACTTTTTACGCCCATGGCAAACTCCTTCTCACCGCTGAATACTTCGTGTTGGACGGTGCAGAAGCATTGGCTTTGCCGACTACTTTTGGACAATCATTGAAAATTGTAGAAAATAATGAAGAAAAGTTAATTTGGAAAAGTTTTGATAACGATGGAAATATTTGGTTTGAAGGTATATTTAATCATCTAAATTTTGATTTGCTTCAATCCAATGATACAGCCGTAGGAGAAACACTTTCCAATATTTTAAAAAAAGCAAACCAACTTTCCAACACTTATAACTTATCACCCAACACTCATAAACAAATTGAAACAAGTTTGACATTTCCAAAAAAGTGGGGATTGGGCACAAGTTCGACCTTGATTTATACCATTGCACAGCTTTTTGAAGTGAACCCTTTTGATTTATTGAAACAGACTTTTGGTGGCAGTGGCTACGATATTGCTTGTGCAGGAGCAGATTCAGCCATTATTTACGCTTTAAAAAATGGACAACCTACCTTTGATAAAGTAGTATTTCAACCTATTTTTAAAGATAATTTATACTTCATTTATCTTGGTAAAAAACAAAATTCAAGGGAAGGCATTGCTCGCTATCGAGAAAAATCTAAAAACTTACCCGCTCAGTCATGCTTTCAGCTTGATGGAGCGTTCGCACCATATTTTGACCAAATTACAACTTTGACCCATGCTTTTTTAAAAGAAAATGACTTGAAAAGTTTTGAAAAACTCATCGTTGAGCATGAAAACATTATCGCGTCCGTTATAGATTTACCACGCGCTCAGTCCCTCTATTTCAAGGATTATTGGGGTCAAACAAAATCACTTGGGGCTTGGGGTGGCGATTTTATATTGGCTACTTCAGACCGAAATTTTGAAGAAACCTTACATTATTTTACAGAGAAAGGATTTGAAACTGTTTTAAAATACAGGGAAATGATTAATTGAAAATAATTGTTTTAAATTGAATAAAAACATTTTTATAAATTTGTACACCCTTTTATTCTCTAAAAAATCTAAAAATTATGGTACACAATCTCTTATTAGAAACAGCTTACAAAGACATTTATAAACGAATTGAAGCATTACAAGCGACTAACTTGCGGCAATGGGGTAAAATGGATATTGCTCAAATGCTGGCACATTGCAATATTCCTATTGAGCAATCGATAGGTAAAGCACCTGCCACAGATTCAAGTAATTTTTTAACCAAAACGCTGATAAAATGGGTGGTTTTACGTAAAAACCCTTTTGGTCGTAATTTGCCTACCGTACCGACTTTTGTCATTACCGATAAAAGGGTATTTGAAGAAGAGAAACAGAAATTGCTTCAAAATGTCAAAGATTTTTATGAAAAAGCACAAAAGAATGGTGAATTAGCGCAACATCCAGGTTTCGGAAAACTTTCTAAAGAAGAGTGGGGACTTCTGACTTGGAAACATCTCGACCATCATTTGAAGCAGTTTTCTGCTTGATTTTTTATTGAAAATCAGACTTTGTCACTGCGAGCAAAGCGTAGCAGGAAGTATATTTTTTATAAATAATTAATAATCAATTAGTTATGACTCAATTCTTAGGACTTCAGACAGTCATTTATAAAGTAGGTGACCTCGAAAAAGGAAAATTTTTTTACAACAATTTGTTAGGCATTAATCCTTATTTCGACCAGCCCTCCTACGTCGGCTACAATGTAGCGGGCTACGAACTCGGCTTACAACCCAACGAATTTACGGGCAAAACGGCGGATAATGTGGAAACATATTGGGGTGTGGAAAACATTGAAGCCAGCTATACCCAAATGCTAAACGATGGTGCTATGCCCAACACAGCTCCTCAAAATGTCGGCGATGACATATTTGTAGCCACCGTCAAAGATCCTTGGGGCAATTTGATTGGCATTATTCAAAATCCACATTTTGGTAATAATAAATGATCAATTTTATAAGGTGTTTATAAATTGTTGTATCAATAATAATACAACTCGCTGCCAGTTATAATACATTGAAAATCAATTAATTAAATACGAATTTTTAACCAATATCCAATAACTAAAAATATGTTTGTATCAGAAAATATTATTGATAAAGTCGTTGAGCAATTGGAAACGGCTGATTTTGAAATAGAAATAGAGCGTTTTGGTAAAAACCAACCGGCTTTGTTGGGCTATGTTTTTTCCGAAGATTTTGAATTATTGACGCGCGAGGAGCGTGAATATTTACTGTATTTACTCATTGTGATTTGGAAATCCATCGAAAAAGTAAAAAAAGACAATCACATAGCGGCTGAAAATACGTCCAGAAAAAACTCTATTGACTCCCCCTCAGTTATGTCTAATGCTTTGAGCGAAGCAGAGGAACGCAATTGGGAATTGCTGGATGAAGTAAAAGAAACCCGTTTCCGCGAACGCATGAATGTCTTTTTTGATGATTCCGACCAAGAGGATTTATTGGCTTTCATCGAAGATGCGCTGATGGAAGATGATGATGAAAGCGTGGTGACTAAAGAAGGACGTGAGCCAATGTTTGTGGCTTTGAAAACGGTTGTGGATGTTTTATTAGGTTAATAAGTGGTTGGTGAATATGTGATTAAAAAAT
>JAYTON010000172.1:0-4413 GCA_043747725.1 Saprospiraceae bacterium | reverse complement strand
ACGCAGGAATCGAATATGAAAGGGATTTATCTCGCTGGTGTGGTGTGTGGCGGCATGGATACGCACGTGTGGTTTATCGAAAATTCAAGGATTCATGCGGAGCAGATTATCAAAAATATATTGAAAAGTGAAAAATGAGCTACTCCCCACTTTTCACTTTTCAATATTAACTTTTCACTATTTTACGTATTTCCTTATACGTTTTAAGCCCTTTTTCAGAGCAAAGGTCAGTATTGACGTCTATTTTATCAATAATATCTATCAGCGTGTTGATGCGCCCTTCGGTTTCAAAAAAACGATTGATGACCACTATTTTATTGTTTTCCACCAAGCAATAACCCGATTGAAAACTGCCTTTTTCATAGCGGACTGTGTAGCCCAATTCCTCGATGAGTTCCTCTATTTTTTGAAGGGTATGTTTGGTATAATTCATTTTTTCCCAACTTCTTTTTCTACGACATATCCATTGCGTGTTGGCGAAGTTCTGGCAATCATTTCCGCTAAAAAGCCACCCATGAAGAGCATCGTGCCCATCAACATCATCGTGAGGGATATAAAAAACCAAGGATTATGGGTCACTAACACTGTTGGTAAATCGGAATATAAACGATATAATTTACTGATTCCCACAAAGCAAGCTGAGAGAAAACCAATGGTGAACATGAGCGTACCCATTGTACCGAAAAAGTGCATTGGGCGTTTGCCGAATCTTCCTACGAAAGCAATGGACAACAAATCCAAAGGACCATTGATGAAACGGCTGAGTCCGAATTTCGTCTTGCCGTATTTACGTGATTGGTGTTGCACGACTTTTTCACCGATTTTACTAAAGCCTGACCATTTGGCAATGGCAGGAATATAACGGTGCATTTCGCCATACACTTCTATGTTTTTTATAACGTCTTTTTTATAAGATTTCAAACCGCAATTGAAATCATGCAAATTTGGAATGCCACTAATACCCCGCGCCGCCCAATTATAAATCTTCGTGGGGAGCGTTTTACTGAGGGGGTCGTATCGTTTCTTTTTCCAACCGCTCACGAGGTCGTAGCCATCTTCTACAATCATGCGGTAGAGTTCTGGTATTTCATCAGGTGAGTCTTGCAAATCAGCGTCCATCGTAATTACAACGCGCCCGTGTGCTGCTTCAAAAGCCGTATTGAGCGCAGCGGATTTACCATAATTGCGGCGAAATTTGATGCCTCGTACTGAGGGGTTGTTCATAGAGAGCTCTTCGATGACGCGCCAAGAGTTGTCAGTGCTGCCATCGTCCACGAAGAGTATTTCGTAGCGAAATTCATTCTCATCCATGACACGGCGAATCCATGCTTCGAGTTCGGGCAATGATTCATCTTCATTCAGAAGCGGTATGACAACAGAAATATCCATTTTTATTATAGTTATTGGTTATTGGTTATTAATTATTGGTTATTGTGTTTAACAACCAATAATCAATAACTAACAACCAATAATTATCTTTCTTTTCTTTTTATTAAAAAACTAATGACTATGGCTAAACCAAAACCTCCAATGGCACCTTTGGCAAAATTAAAAGCAGTGCCTTTAAAATCATGAAATTGAGCGTCTTCTATGCTTTGTGATAATTGATTTTGATCTTCTACTGACTTAGCACCCGAAGCATAATATTGAATCATGCTTTCTTTTTGTACATCAATCAATGATTTATCTATCATATTAAAAAGCACATAGTCAAAGGCATAATAAATCACGTTGGCTAAGATAAAAACGCCAAAAGCAGCCCGTAGGACGATTTTAAAATCTTCTTTCGCCACTGTTTTAGCGGCTTGATACATAAAAAAAAGGTAAATCAAAAGCGAACTGAATACAAAACTACCCGTGAATAACCATTCTTTATTGGCATAATAAAAAAGCAAGACGTAGCCGATAGCGACTACGCCTGCCATTATACCATTCTTAATAATATTTTGTTTCATACAAATAAGTCTGCTAAATTAGAACGGGCGAGCTTGTTCTTTACGCATAATCAACCCTAAAATCAAACTGAAAATAACGCCCATAACAATAGAACCCAAAAAGCCTATAATGGCAAAAAAGCCCGGGCTAAACATCCAGCTCATCATTTCAAGACCTTGCTTAACCTTGTCTGGATCTTGACCCTTCGCTTCAGCGTTGTTGACAGCCGCTTCCATGATTTGATTGGCGAAATCTGGCTGAATGAATTTCATTAGAATAAACATGAAAATAGCAGTAATAACACCGCTAATCATACCCATCCACGCGCCTAATCCAACGCATCTACCGAGGGTAATATAACCTCCCAACTCCTCATCGCGATGGATTTTAATAGCTTGATAAATAATGGCTATCATAGCACCATAACTAATAATATTAGGAATAATATTACTCTTTGTGCCGCTATAGTCAATCATACCGGTTAGATTGAATATTAAACCCAAGACAGCACCGACAAGACCCAATATCAAACCCCATTTATTGCCCGTTGGGCGGAGAGATACTGTGTTGGGGTCAATAAAACCTATTTGTTGTTCGTCTAAAATTGTCATAACGTTTTGATTTAAATTTTTAATAGAAATTGTTTCCTTAAAATATTTCGATATGAAATACTTCACGAAATTAGATGATAGTGCATATAATCCCAACTTTTAAGATAAAAAAAATCAATCTCTCTACGAACGTATCCAATATTGTCCTTTATTCACCACGCCTTGCACACGCCCCCTCAGTATCAAGCCTTTCAATGGCGTGTTTTTAGATTTAGAATAAATATCCTTTTCAGTAAAAGTCCATTCTTCATTCGGATTGAAAAGTGTGAGATTCGCCATGACCCCCTCAGTAATTTGAGGTATTTCAAGCCCTAAAACTCTGCGCGGCTTGATAGCCCAATTCTCAATCAATTGATGAATGGTTAACTTTTTACCTTGATTTTTATTGAGAAAAGTATTCGTCATGCTAAAAGCGGTTTCTAAACCAATAGCTCCAAATTCAGCATAAGCAAATTCTAAATCCTTTCCTTCACTATCCACAGGGGTATGATTGGATGAAATGAAATCAATTGTTCCATCTTTCAAGCCTTTTATCA
Organism: Saprospiraceae bacterium; assembly: GCA_043747725.1. Lineage (GTDB taxonomy): Bacteria > Bacteroidota > Bacteroidia > Chitinophagales > Saprospiraceae > JAAFJT01. Next base: position 1,331 of record JAYTON010000172.1, on the reverse strand, counting down.
AAGCTTCGCCATCCGATTTATCGCGCAAAGGCGGCATCACTTTAAAATTAGAGTCGAACCCCCTCAGTACCGTATCATTAAAACAAACATTCATGGCTGCCACACTTGCCGTCACTTTCAAACCCTGCTTTTTCGCTTGACGAATCAAATCCACCGAACGAGTAGTAGATATATTATGACAATGAAGGCGTCCGTTGGCATATTCTAAAAGCTGTAAATCTCGCTGCACCATCAATTCCTCTGCCATCGAAGGGATGCCCGGCAAACCAAGCGACGTGGATGTCAAACCTTCGTGCATCTGACCATGCGAGGCGATGGATTTTTCAAAAGGAAAATTAAAGATAAGACCATTAAATATTTTGCTGTATTGTAACCCCCTCAATATCAAGCCTCCATCTTGCGTCGGTTTTTTACCATCACCGAAAGCAATAGCTCCTGCACTATGCATGTCGAGCATCTCGGCAATATCTTTTCCTTTACAATCCTCAGACAATGCGCCAATCGGGTGAAAATCAACAAGATATGATTGGGTTTTATTTTTTATATAAAGAACCTCAGATTTGGAATGTATCGCGGGATTTGTATTAGGAAAAGGCGCAACTGCCGTAAAACCACCTGCCATAGCAGCGCGTGCAGTAGATGCGAAATCTTCTCGATGCTCATAGCCGGGATCGCAAGCCTGTACACCTACATCTATCCATCCAACGGAGATGCAAGTACCTTCGCGCTCAAAAACTATTGTATCTTTTGAAGCGGACAGATTATTGCCTAATTTTTCAATCAGACCATTTTTATTAATGAAAATATCAGCTAATTGACCATTGAGGTCGGAGAAGGGCGCGACGATAGTAACGTTTTTTAATAGCAGCATATTCACCAAAGTAAATTCTTTGAGAGTCAAAGGTAGTATTTTTATTTACTTTTATCTTTATCTATGAGTTCGTTTTATCATCTAACTCATCATCTTCTTGCCAATTGCCCGTAGAAAGCACTGCTATGACAATGCCGCCAATCATCATAACGATGCGAATGATAAAACCCAAAAGCCCGCCTGCTGCATCAATCCATAATAAAAACGACAACTTAACGCCTACTAAGCTCAAAACTAAAGCGGTGCCGCCTATTATGAAAAGCAAAAAGCCAATTAAAGTATAGATTCCTTTTTTCATGTTTTATTATTTTTAAAATAAGAAACGCCCCAAAGGTTACCCAGTGGAGCGATTCGATAATTCGAGTTGGCAGCGACCTACTCTTCCACATTCAGGGATGCAGTACCATCGGCGCAGGTGAGCTTAACGACTCTGTTCGGAAAGGGAAGAGGTGGAACCTCA
>JAYTON010000171.1:0-2763 GCA_043747725.1 Saprospiraceae bacterium | reverse complement strand
ATACCCTCTTTCGGCATCCAATAATTGGTTGCCAGATTTTGAAGAATTGGAGAAAATGGATTTGTCGAAAGTGAAATTAATGTTCGTCAATTACCCGCATATGCCTACGGGTGCACAGGCAACCAAAGCGGCTTTTCAAGACATCGTTAATTTTGCAAAACGCCATAACTTATTGATTATCAATGATAATCCATACAGTTTTATCCTCAACGAACACCCCCTCAGTATTTTGAGTGCCGACGGTGCTAAAGACGTGGCACTTGAACTCAACTCGCTTTCCAAAAGCCACAACATGGCAGGTTGGCGCGTGGGGATGCTCATAGGCAAGTCGGAATATTTGAGCGATGTGTTGCGTTTTAAATCAAATATGGATTCGGGCATGTTTTTACCTGTGCAGTTAGCCGCCGTTGAAGCCTTAAAAGCTGATGAAAGTTGGTATGCTGATTTGAATGAAATTTATAAAGAACGCCAGCAAGCCGTTTTTGAATTACTTGATTTGCTCCATTGTGTTTATGATAAAAATCAAACGGGGATGTTCGTTTGGGCAAAAGTGCCGTCTAAACCTTCGGGGACTGAGGGGTCAGGCTTTGAGCTATCGGATAACATTTTATATAATGCTCATGTTTTTATCACGCCAGGCGGTATATTTGGCTCACAAGGCGATGGTTATGTGAGGGTATCGCTATGTGCAAAAGTTGATGTTTTTAAGGCAGCCGTAGTGAGGATTAAAACTACTATTTTATAAACTATACATTTTAAAAAAAGAGAGAAAAGATTAAATTGTGTTTATAACTAATTGATAATTAATTAGTTATTCCAACGAATCCCTTTTGAGAAAGGCATTCCTTCGGAAGAAAAATTCATCATTTATAATTAATCCTTTCTTAATAAACGAACTATGAATAAACTCACGTTAACCATTATTTTTTTTAATTGCGTTTATAATCTGAAAGCTCAAGATTTTCAACATGATTTTTTTGAGCGCGATTCAATTGTGAAGCATGGTATTGACATAATTAGAATTGAAAATACCTGTACTTCAAATGCTTTTATTACGGACGGGCAATCGTATTGCGATTTAAAAACCAATACTCAAGAGTATTTTTTTAATAAATTTGGGCGGGTAGATAGTTTTAAAATTAAAAATATGCACGATGTATTGACTTTTAAGGAGTGTAATGTTTTTGATGAAAATCAACGATTAGTCAAAAAGACAACTTATTTGGGTGTTAATAATGATGACATAGCATCTTCTTCTTATGCCTATAATGAGCAGAATAAAAAGATTCAAGAAGTCAACATCCGGAGGATTCAAGATGAAATTGTACTATTGGATACCATAAAATATGAGTGGAGAGGGGATACTTGCCTTCAATTCTCGATTATTGATGGAGAACCTATGGGAACAGTTTTATTTATGGTCTATAACGAAGATGATTTGGAGATTTTGAAAGGAGAATATGATTGGTGCGATCAAAAAATAAAATATACAACCAGTAAAAATGTTTATAAAAATAAACGATTAGAAAAAGAGATTTTATACGATATAACTGAGGGTAAAACTACCCATAATTATTTGTATTATGAGTGGGACAACAAAGGCAGGCTGAAATTTAAAACCAAATTATTGGATAGTGGTGCGGATGCTGTTTCAACGAATTATGTTTTCAACGGCGATATATTGGTAGAAATGGTTGAAAAAGAGAAGATTACAGGCGATGTTTTTAAGTCAACATATTTTTACATCTTGAATAATTGAAGCAGAAATATTTATGAAAATTACGGTTATCGGTTTGGGTTTAATAGGTGGTTCATTGGCAATTGGCTTGCGTGAAAACGGTTATGCGACTGAAATAATGGGCGTAGATAAGAACCCCGATTATGCCAAAAGAGCTTTAGAATTGGGTTTAATTGATAAAATTATCGATTTTACTGAGGGGGTTCACAATGCAGATATAATACTTGTCGCAGTGCCTGTAAATACGATGGTGGAGTTGTTGCCCCAAATATTGGATAGTGTTGATAGTCAAATAGTTATGGAGGTTGGCTCTACTAAAGTTAATATTTTAGAGGCAGTTAAACACCATCCCAAACGGGCTAATTTTATCGCTACGCACCCGATGGCAGGTACGGAATTTTCAGGACCTGATGCTGCTGTTCCCCATTTATTTGAAGGTAAAGCCTGCGTGCTTTGTGATGTGGAGGATAGTAGTTCGGAAGCACACAGACGGGCGGTGGAATTATACAGTTCTTTAAAAATGAAAATCGTGTATCTCGATTCCGAAAGCCACGATGTCCACACGGCGTATGTATCGCATATTGCACACATCAGCAGTTTTGCGTTGGCACTTACGGTTTTGGAAAAAGAACGCGATGAGGATAAAATATTTGAATTAGCCAGCGGTGGTTTCAACTCGACGGTGCGTTTGGCAAAATCTAATCCTGATACTTGGATTCCGATTTTTATGCAAAACCGCGACAATGTGCTCGATGTTTTGGATGAGCATATCCATATTTTGAGCATCATGCGCTCGTGTTTAATCAAACGTAATTTCGATGATTTTTATAAAATGATTGAAAAAGCGAACGATATTAAGCGAATTTTGAAGTAATTTGAAGAAAAATGACCATTGAATTCCATAAAGAGCAAGGCAAACCGCACGTTTTGAGGTATATTCGTCAAGATGGTTCAGTGACTTGGACATTGCTCAAAACGCCTTTCGCTATTGACCATGATTTGATGCATTATGCCGTTGAAAAAAT
>JAYTON010000170.1:0-2811 GCA_043747725.1 Saprospiraceae bacterium | reverse complement strand
ATCTGAGCCTCCGCAATATGACGAAGGAGATTTGGTACACGCTGTGGCTGCTCGTTTTAGCATTTATTCCTGTATTCGGTTTTGCTGCGCCTTTGATTTTATTTTTCGTACAAGCCTTCTATGCCGGCTACGGCAATTTGGATTATTCCCTTGAAAAATACTATAATGTCAAAGAAAGCAAGGCATTTTCCAACCGCTACCGTTGGCTCGCTATCGGCAATGGAGCTATGTTTTTGACGCTTTTATCCGTTCCCGTGCTTGGATTATTCTTTGCCCCCGGTCTTTCTACCGTGGCGGCTACGCTCGAAACGATGAAGCGAGTGAATGTACCTTTGATAGATTTGAAGGAGGCGACGACGGCTGATGAGTTTATTTAAAAAAACTATTTTGTAGGAAAAAGCTGTTTCAGAACATTTTGAAACAGCTTTTTTCACCTAAATGCTTTCCATAAAAAAAGTCCCACGTACCAAAAAGGACGTGAGACTTCATCAAAAAAACCGATCTAAAACTCAAAACGATATCTTTACTGAGTAGATATTGAGATAATGGATTTTAGACTGTTTAATATCAATTATCTCAATATCTACTTCACTGCGTTACAATCATCTTTTTTGTAGCCGAATGTGTCGGCGTATCGAGGCGATAAAAGAAAACGCCTGTTGTATTCAATTCTGATTTTTGAATCGTGATGGCATTATAACCTTTTTTAAATAGGCTGTTTACTGTTTTTACAATCCGACCTGTGGCATCAAAAACCGTTAATTTCCCTTGTGTTTCTCTTGGAATATTGAATGAAATCTTGGTTTCACTCTCGAAAGGATTAGGCTCATTTTGATTAAGATTAAAATTAGACCCCTCAGTATTTTCACTATTATTGCCTAAAATTCCATTAGTTAATCCTTTGAAATTAAGTGAAATATTCATTGCCTCACCATTTTTATCATAAGCCTCTGCCGCAGTAATATTGGAGCCGATGGTCAATATATCACTCAATTTGACATTTTTATTGGCTCTTAAAACAAGGCTGAATGCTTCTGTATTTTTATCATTAAAATTGCCATTCCAACTGGTGGTCAAAGCATTTTTAAACTTGCCGAAATTATTATCGCTCATCGAAGGCAATGTGCCGTTTATGATTTTCACTACCTCGACCCCCTCAGTATGATTGAGTGTAAATTGGTATCCCAAAGCATTAAAATCAGTGGATTTGAAAGGAATCGTGTATTCAAAACCGGCTTGCATCTCCACATCTTCTACTTCAAAATTCAAGGTTTTGGCATTTCTTACTTGAATTTCCACCCCATTTCCTCCTGTTAAATTAAGTGGATTCACTGTATTATTCACATCCCCAATTTTAATGGCAACAAAATTCGCTTGAGCCGCAATCGGTAGATTATTGATGTTAACCACCTCAGGAAAATCAGAAACAAAAGGGTTTTCAGGATTGGTGAAAACATAATTTTTATCTACAAATCGCCAGGATGTGTTGTTCGGAAACTCAGGCAAAGCGCGCAATATCACCTTTCGCATATACAACATATCGGCAGCACTCACCTCGCCATCTTTATTCACATCCGCAGCAATCAATTTGTAAGGAGAACCTAATGACTGAATACCCAGCAAATGCTTACTAATCAGCGCAATGTCAAAGGTCGTGACGCCATTGCCGGGGTTATCCGTCCGATTGGCTTTCACTTGATAATTCAGCCCTTGCATTAAATTGCCGAAACTAAAAGTGCCTGTAGCTGTACTCACCATCGAACCGAGGGCATTACCATTTTGAACGGTTGTGATGGTCACATTCGGCACAGCCTTATCTGTTTCAGTTTTAGTCGCACCTGTTATGGTCGCCAAAGGAGCAATGCCGCAAGCATTGAGATTATCCTGCACATTTATTTCACTCAAGCAATAATTAGCATTACCTGCCTCATCCATCGTCCAAATTTGAATAGGTATCTTTTTACCTGCATCAGCACATGTAAAGGTCACAGAAGTGCTTGGTACTGAGGGGTATAGCGTCCCATTTGTTGAAGCGCGAACTATTGCTAATTTGTTTGTCAAATAAGGAATCGATGTACAATTATCACTCACGCCTTGCACCACTTCGCTCACATTAACCGTTACTGAACCTGAGCCATTGAAGCCCGCTAACTCCGCATTTTTGTTCAAACATTGAATACTCGGTGCTTTACCATCTACTACTTTTACCTTGTGTGAAACAGTCGAAAAATTGCCACAACGGTCATAAACCGACCAATAAATAGTGACTTCTCGATTGTATGCCAATGTTGTAACTATTTGATTACCAGTACCTTGCAAAATAAGCGAATCCGTTTTCGTTCTATCTATCAATCGCCATTTATAGGTCAACACATCATTGTTCAACCTCACGCCATTGCATCCATCAGTAGCATTCACCGATAATTTTATCACCCCAGCACAACCCGTCAACGCATCTTTAAAAATAGTATCGCGCGGTGCGTATGTAAACTGAGGGGGTGTATTGTCTATAATTTTTATGATTTGAGTAAAGCAAATAATGCCATCTGAAAAAGCATTCGGACTCACAGGATAAAGCGGGTCATTTGAAATCGCCACTAAACCATCGGCATCTCTAAAACGGCGTTCTCTCGCATCGAAACAATGATTGAGATGTTGCCATGCAGGTAAATTTTGCGTTTGCCAAAAGCCATTCGAGTGAACATCGCCACAAACAGGTTGACCGTAACAGGCTGAGCTCAAATTATTGCTATTGTTCGGATTGTATTTACACCAATCAATCACTTTTATTTGCCTCAAAATTTTATAACA
>JAYTON010000169.1:0-8279 GCA_043747725.1 Saprospiraceae bacterium | reverse complement strand
GCTAATTGCCATGTAGTGAATTGATCGAAAGGCAAATTTTGATTAAAAGCCCGAATTACCCAATCTCGATACGGATAAGTATTGCGCAAACCATCGTCTTGATAGCCATGCGAATCGGCATATCGTGCCACATCAAGCCATTCTAAAGCCATCCGCTCGCCATACTGAGGGGTCGCTAAAAGTCTATCCACCAGACGCTCATAAGCATCGGTAGACATATCTTTTACAAATGTTTGAACCTCTTCAACCATTGGCGGCAAGCCTGTCAAATCAAAGGATAAACGGCGAATTAATGCCTCTTTTGTCGCTTCGACATTGGGTTTTAAGCCTTTTTCCTCTAATTTTTGAAGAATAAAATAGTCAATCTGATTTTTAACCCAATTCTTATTTTGAACATCGGGAAGCGGATATTTAAATGGCGGAATAAATGCCCAATGCTCTTGGTATTCAGCCCCTTCCTCTACCCATTGGACAAGCAGTTTTTTTTCTGCTTCCGTCAATTTCAAATTCGATTTTGGTGCGGGCATCATATCATCGGGGTCATCAGTCAGAATGCGTCTCACCAATTCACTTTCATTGGGTTTGAACGGCACTATTGCTCGTTTGCCCGATTTCAGTAGGGTAGTAGCTGCTTCAAAAGTGGTGAGTTGTAGTCCTGCATCTACTTTGGTTTTGTCGGGTCCATGGCATTTGAAACACCTATCCGATATAATCGGCTTGATTTGGCTGTTGAAATTTATCTTCTTATTCGGTTTGAAAGTTTGTCTTTTGTGTTTTGAGGGTTGAATTTCGGATAACTCAAAGTGCTGACCCCCCTCAGTATTTTGAGATTTTTCAGTAGAAAAATACAAAGATTTAATAACAAAAATAACAATCAGAGCGGCGAGATTGAATAGTTTAATTTCTTGTTTCATGTTTTTCTATTAATTGTTGATAAAAACCGAGTATTGTATGTTCTAAAAAATGCGCAATTCAACAGACTTAGATAATTGTTCAGTATTAAAAGGCAGCTTCTATTTGAAGCTGCCTTTTTTTATTAAAATGTGAATCTCTATTATTTATCCCACCAAACCTTTGTATCTAAATCATCCGCTCCTTGACGACCGATAGCAGCATCCACATTGGTTTTATTGACCGATATTTCAGAGTTCGGGTAAGTCAAACGGCGAATAAAAGTGCCTTTTATGCTTTTACCTGCAAAAGGATTGGGTGTCAATATCGGGAAGCCACTTCTACGGAAATTAGCAAATGCTTCGGGTCCATTTAAGAAAGAAGCAATCCAATATTGCGTATTAATTTGCTCTAAAGCCTTTGCTGCATTATAGGGATTGGCAGTTAAATACGCATCGGCCTCAGCTGTTGTTACGGCTGATTTGGCGTCATAAGCTGCCATTTGCTCCATGTGTAGGCGCACGCCTTTGTTGTAATACGCTTCGGCAGTTGTGCCTGAAACCCAACCTCTTTGAGCCGCTTCTGCCAATAATAATTGCGATTGTGCAGCAGTGACTAAAAATATAGGCGCCGTATTTTTGACCATGCGCGTTCTATCGACTTGGCTAAAATCGTAAAAACTGGCTAAACCGCTTTTTGTTACTTCTGAACTGATAGAACTATTGTCAAAACCGAAAGGCATACCGATTTGTACTGAGGGGTCGGTGTTGGCTTTTGCAGCCGTTTGTTCTGGACCTGATTTAGCACCGACATAGCGTACAGCTATGGATTTCAAGCGGGGATCGTTTGTTTGTTTAAGATAATTGGCAAAAGGAGCAGCTAAATAAATATTGGCTGCTTCCGTAGAGTTCAACATATTGCCAATGGCATTCACATAATTGGCATCATGCTTAATAAAAGCATTGTCTGTATTCACTTCCATCACACCGCCTTGTGCCGCTTTGGCGACGACTTGTTGGGCTTGTGCGGCATCTACTTTGCTCAATCTCATACCTGCGCGAAGCAAAAGCGAATTGCCAAATTTTTTCCAAAGAGCCACATTGCCACCATACAAAACATCGGCTGTTTCTACTGTTTTTGTCGCATCTAAAGCGGTTGTGGCTTCTGTGAGTTCCTTGATAACAGCTGCATAAATGGATTGTTGAGTATCATATTTCGGCAGAAATATTTGATCTGTATAGCCTTTTCCGGCATCCACGTAAGGCACATCGCCATAAGAATCGGTTAGCACCATAAAAGCATTGGCTTGTAGGATGCGAGCCATATTCGTCAAATTGCCGCGATTGGGCAATGCTTTGGTTTGGTTGATGACATCTTGGGTATTCCTGATAACGGTGCGATAGTATTTCTGCCAATTTTGCACCGTATTATCGCGGTTATCTTGGTTGAAATTCGCTCCAGTTAATACCCCCGAATTTGGCGAAACTACTTGCTGTACTATGCCCATTTCATACAATACGGAACCTGTTGTAAAGGATGAATTGATGGTGGCACTGTTCAAAATAAATACAGGATTGATGGCAGTAGCTGCGGTTTGATTGATATTCAAATCATCAAAATCCTTATCGCATGAAGACACTACAGTTGCTAATAAAAGAGCCAATCCTAAGCCCTTGAAGGGCATGTTTTTAAAACATATTGAAAATATCTTTTTCATATCTGTAAATGATTTAGATTTTTAATTAGAAGACATTTCATGTTCAGGGAACTTTAAAAGTTCTTTGAACATAAATCTAAAATTTAATATTCAAATTGAAACCCAAACTCCGTGTAGTCGGCAAACCGGTGGATTCCATACCCACGAGGTTGTCAGACGAGTAGCCAAAGGATTCTGGGTCAATATTATCCACCCATTTTTTAAGCAACAAAACATTATTGGCGACAAAACTGAGCTTTGCGCCTTTGATAGGCAGGTTTTTAGGAATAAACCTTGTGAGGTCATATCCTGCTGTGATTTGGCGCAATTTCCAATAACCACCATCATAAACCACCGGTTCAATGATAGCCAATGAGCGCACCACTGACCAATAGTCTTGCACAGGGGCTTTTACGACATTGGTTTCACCCGCAGCATTGACACCCACGCCGAGGACACCACCGTCACGACCTTCTAAAGTAATTTTATTCAAACCATGACGCACCGAGTTGAAGTTGGTGCCAGAAAGCATCATATTACCCAATTTGAAATCAATCAGAACAGACAAATTGAAGCCTTTATAACTGAACCCGTTGTTGATACCGCCCACCCATTTGGGCAAGGCACTACCGTAAGAAATGAGGTCGGACGTCCGTTGCGGAATACCATTTCCACCGAAAACCATGCGTCCTTGAGCATCTCTTTTAAAGCCAAAACCATAAATTTGACCCATTTCCTGCCCAACGACTTGCCTCAATTCACCGTTGAAAACGTGCGTACCGACTGTTATGCGTTCACCCTCTTTCTCGGTCAACAAGCTCAATACTTTGGTTTTATTGTAAGAACCATTCAAAGTAATGTCCCATTGAAAGCCTGAAGATTTGATAGGCACTAAGTTCAATAACATCTCTACACCGTTGGTGCGGCTTTTACCACTGTTAATCAAGGTGGTCACGAAGCCCGAAGCATCTGAAATTTGAGCGGATACAATTTGGTCGGTTGTCAATTTTTGATAGACGGCAAAATCGAGATTGACCCGACTGTTAAACAATTTTAACTCTAAACCCACTTCCTTTTCCGAAGCGCGCATGGGTTTCAAATTGGCATTAGGCAATGTCGTGCCTGAAGAACCACCCACCGGCTGCGCTGCTCCTGCCGGATTATTGAAAAGGTTGGCATTGATGCCGTAAAACAAGTTATTGGAGTATGGTGGTACATCTGTATCACTGCCTACTTCTGCATAAGCGGCTCTTAATTTACCAAATTTTAACCAACTAGGCAGATTGGCAAACGATTCAGAGAAGACATAACTCGCTGATACTGAGGGGTAGAAAATGCTGCGGTTTTCAGGAGACAATGTTGAAAACCAATCATTACGCGCCGTCACATTGACATATAAAAAGTTTTTGAATGAAAATTCACTCGCTCCATAAATAGAATTCACAGCTCTTTCTGACAAGCCATAAATAGGATCTTTCACACGACCATTCATAACGGTATATAAACCTCTGACAATAAAATCGGTGACTTGCGTAGAGTTTAAGTCTGACCGCCGATACATTTGGTTGCCACCAGCTGTCAAATCAATGCCAAAATTGCCAAAGGTTTTTGTAGCGGAAACCAAAATATCCGTATTGGTTTCTCTGAATCTTCTGGCTTCTTGGGTATAAACGCCATTCACAAAACCCGCAGGGGCAGCTGCTAAAGAAGCCTGTCCGGTAGGAAAATTGTTATAATCTTGGTCACGCGACCAGAAGTCTTGTCCAACTCGACCTTGTACAAATAGCCATGGCAAAAGGTTGTATTTGACTGAAATATTGCCAAAAATCCTATCTCTGCGAATATTCTGAAATTGCTCAGCTAAGGTAAAATAAGGATTGGTACGGTTCATAAACCTTGAATAGATGAACTCGTTGCCTGCGGCATTGTATTTCTTTTGCTCCAATAAATCAAGCGGCATGGAGTTCGCCAAATTATAAAGAGCTGTAGGAATGGAATTGTCTTGATTGGCAATATTAGGTGGGTTTCTATTGTATTCATTGGAATAATTGACATTGCCCGCAAAACTGATTTTTGGGGATAAATTGTACTCAAAACCCAAATTAATGGTTTTTCGATTGAACGTATTATTCGGCACGATACCTTTATTATCCATGTTCGCAAAAGAAAGATTCAGGCCGCCTTTATCGCCCGACGAGGACAGTGAAATGGTATTGGTAAAATTTTGACCATCACGGAAAAACGTCCGAATTCTATCCCGCACAGGCACATAAGGCACGGTTACTCCATCAAAAAGTACTTGAGTCATACCGGGTTGAAAACGTTCGCCGAATGACCACTGACCCGACGTTGGATTAGCGGTTGTAGGTCTTACGCCATTTTCACCTTGCCCATACTCGTATTGATAATTCGTATAATCTAAAGGCGTTTCATTCGTAAAATTGGTATTATAAGTAACACCGATACCTTTATTATCGCCCTTAGATTTGGTGGTAATCATGATGACGCCGTCTTTCGCTCGGGAGCCATACAAAGCGGCTGCAGTTGCGCCTTTCAATACTGTCATGCTTTCAATATCATCGGGATTGATACTCGACAAACCATCACCGCCATCTGATGTATTGCCGCCGCCCCTTACGCCAATAGAGTTATCGGCAGCAGCATTGCCTGGATTTGTACCAAAATTAGTATTGTCAATCGGTACGCCATTGACCACTATCAAAGGATTATTTTGTCCTGAAATAGACGATTGCCCTCGGATTCTGATTTTTGAAGTCCCAGCGGGACCTGTACCCAAGCCCGAAATATTCACACCGGCAATTTTACCCGATAGCGTATTAATAAAATTAGTGGTGCGATTCTCCGTCAATTGTTCCTTTCCAACGGTGGTGGTGGCATAGCCCAACTTTTTAGCTTCTTTTTTGATACCCAAAGCTGTTACCACGAGTTCGTCTAAACTGCCCCCTGTTTTCAGGGAAACGTTCATAACTGTTTCCTTTCCAATAGGAAGGGTTTGTGAGTCGTAGCTTACAAAACTGAAAACAAGCGAACCGCCTTTGTCTGTGTCTGTCAATTCGAGTTTATAATTGCCATTTATATCTGTCAGTGTTCCTTTGGAAGTTCCTTGTAGCACCACACTCGCCCCGACAAGCGGTTCGTTTTTATCGTCCGTGACCACGCCTTGAATTGTTTGGGCAGATACTGTCATTGACCATAGCCATACGACTACCCATAACCATTGTGTAAATTGATTCGTCATGTTGTTTAGTTTCATTGTAAAAAATTGATTTAGATTAACATAAAATTATAAAAAAGTTAGTACAGATTCAATGAGGAAAGACATAAGTGACCCCTCAGTATTATGCGGTTTTTTAGTAGAAAAATTCAATAGTTAAATAGGAAATTGAGTAGTATTGATAGTTTTTCATAATAAAAAATACTTATAAGAATTCATTATGATAAACAGAAAATGTATTCTTATTTCCCGTTTTTCAAGGTTACTTCTTTCAAAATCACTATACTTTTTATGGTTTGTACTGCAAAAGACAGCTGATAAGTTTGTGGACTCATACTCTTAATCGATTTGATACCTTAGAAAATCAAGTCGGCACTTTCAATAAATTGAGTTTCATAATTAAATTGTCTTATAAAAGGATTTGATTCAACATCATTTTATGCAAATAAAATCAATTTATGTCGAAATCGCTGAATACTTAACAAATATTCTGTAACAATTGAGTTTGGTGGTATATTATATTTGTGCCGTTCAATTTCAAATTATTTATTTTTACATCATGAGAGAAAAATGCATAGACGCACATCAACATTTTTGGCTATATGACCCCGCTCGGCATACTTGGATGAATGATGATATGACCGCTTTAAAAACGGATTTTTCACCCCTTGATTTATTGCCACATCTGCAAAATGCCGCATTAGATGGCTGTATCGCCGTGCAAGCAGATCAATCGGAAAATGAAAACGCTTTTCTATTGAGCCTTTCAGAAAAGCATGATTTTATTGAAGGTATTGTCGGGTGGGTGGATTTATGCGCTGCAAATCTAGAAGACCGATTGAGGTACTATCACCAATTTCATAAAGTAAAAGGCTTTCGTCATGTCTTGCACGATGAAGTACAACGCGATTTTATGTTGCGTCCTGACTTTCTAAAAGGTGTTTCTCAATTGAAAAACTACAATTTTACTTACGATATTCTGATTTTTACCGATCAATTGGCTTATACTCTTGATTTTATTAAAGTATTGCCTGAACAAAGGTTTGTCATCGACCATATAGCCAAACCATTGATCAAGGAGCAAATTGTAGGTGAATGGAAAGATTACATGATTCAAATAGCTTCTTTTAAAAATGTCTATTGTAAAATATCAGGTTTGGTAACCGAAGCGGATTGGCTTGGTTGGAGAAAAGAAGACTTTAAAACTTATCTTGATAGTGTCGTTGAGGCATTTGGTACAGACCGCATTATGTATGGTTCGGATTGGCCCGTCTGCCAATTAGCAGCCACTTATGAAGAGCAGTGGAGTATAGTAAAAGATTATTTTTCAAATTTTAGTAAAACAGAACAAGAGCAATTTTTTGGCGGTAATGCGATTCGGTTTTATAGCTTATAATGTTTGATATTTTGAATGGCAATTGATATACCCCCTCAGTATAATACTAAAAATTAATTATAAAAAGCTCATTTACAGACAGTTACGTATATGAAAGCAATTATTCTTGAAAAAATAGGCGAGTTAGAACAAATCACCAAATCGTATCCTCAATCGCCAGCAAGTGGCGAAGTATTATTGAAAATAAAGTGCCTTGGCATTTGCGGAACTGATTTACATGCTTTTAAAGGAAGGCAGCCTTTTTTCACTTATCCAAGAATTTTGGGTCATGAAATCGCTGCCGAAGTGATTGAAATCGGTGAGGGCGTAACGCATTTAAAACTCGGTGACCTCTGTGCTGTCATGCCTTATCGCAATGAAGAAGAAGACCAAGCAGTGCGGCGTGGAAAAACCAATTGCGGGAGTACATTGCGTGTTTTAGGTGTACATGAAGACGGTGCTATGCAAGAGTTTATAATATATCCTGCCTATTTGGTTTATCCTGCCAATGACTTGTCACTCGACCAAATTGCTATGATTGAACCTTTAGCTATTGGCAGCCACGCAGTAGAAAGAGCGGATATTAAGCCCGAAGACATTGTGTTAGTAGTTGGTGCGGGACCTATCGGCATCGGTACTATTGCGATGGCATTGCTCAAAGCCGCTCATGTAATTGCCTTGGATATGAATGAAAATCGGTTAGCCTATATTAAAAATCATTACCCCTCAGTATTGTGTATTCAATTCAATGAATCGGTAGTAGATACCTTAAAAACAATGCTCAATGGCGATTTGCCAACCGTCATTTTAGATGCTACCGGCAATAAAGAATCGATGCAAAACTGCCTAGAATACATTGCACCAAGCGGAACGATTGTGTATATCGGGCTTTTCATTGGCGATATTACTTTCCATGATCCCCTTTTTCACCGCAAAGAAATCACGTTAAAATCTTCAAGAAATGCTGTTGCGACTGATTTTACTAAGCTCATTCGGTTATTAAAAGCAGGTTTAATCAATATTGACGGCTACATTACGCACCGCTTGGCTTTTGAAACGCTGCATGAAACATTCACCAGTCT
>JAYTON010000168.1:0-12654 GCA_043747725.1 Saprospiraceae bacterium | reverse complement strand
CGTTGCGGAAAAGGAACGCTATCCGAATCAATTAGCCGATAGTTTGAAGTTGAAAAATATCCTAATATCCAATATCAAAAACATCGCTCGAACAGGTTGGACGACGGATGAATTGAAAAATAATATCCCTGAATATGGCATTAAAGATAGCACTTTTGACATCGTTTCTCTCCTCATTGGCGTGAATAATCAATATCGCGGACGCTCGGTAGAACCTTACAAAACGGAATTTAAAGACTTGCTCGATGAAGCGATTAAACGAGCGAAAGGACGCAAAAATCGTGTTTTTGTCATTTCTATACCTGATTATGCCTATACGCGCTTCGGCGGTGGCGATGCCAATATCAGCAAAGGCATCGACGAATACAACGCAGCGAACAAAAAGATAGCGGATACTGAGGGGGTGCTTTACATTGATATTACACCCATCTCACGCAACGGTTTGAAAGATCCGTCATTGGTGGCTTCAGACGGTTTGCATCCTTCGGGCAAGCAATATAGCCTTTGGGTTAATTTGATGTTGCCTGAGATAGTCAAGTTATTGAAATGATGAATGATGAATTTTGCAAAATGTTGATTTTCAACATTTTATGCAATTCATCATTCATCATTCATCATTTTTTTACTTGGTTTAGAATCCATAAAAACATAAGCAGCCGCCCTTGCCAATCGCTTATTTTTTGAAACGATAAAGGCTAAAGCATTGAAAAACCAAGCGCGGCGAAATTGCCTTTGCAACCAATAACTGACTCTAAATTCCTGTCCACGCATCCGATAAATGCGCTCATCGTACCCCCTCAGTCTATTGGCTGAAAAATCGTTTTTTTCAAGGCATTTGGCAGCTTGTTCGGCGGCGACAGCCCCACTGACAAGGGCATTGGCAATGCCTTCGCCTGTTAATGGGTCAATCAGACAAGCGGCATCGCCCAAAAGCATATAATTCTCGCCTGACAATTTTCGTTTTTTAGAACCCAATGGCAAGCCGAAGCCTTGTATTTCACCTATTAATTCAGCATCCTTAAATCGGTCTTTAAATTTGGAATCTATCACTTCTTGCAAGCATTTTTTCAAATTTAACTTGCGGCGGCTCACTTCTTCTGCAACGATGGCGATACCAACGTTCGCTTCGCCATTCGGCAACGGAAATATCCAAAAATAGCCTGGCAAAAAATCTTTATGGAAATAAAATTCGAGGTAATTATCCGCATGAAAACCGATGACACCTTTATAATAGGCTTTCACAGACGCCATGTAATGCTTGGGATCCATTTCAATGCCGCCGATATGGCGAGCAAAACGCGAGTGTGCACCATCCGCTACAAGCAAAAGGCGCGTTTGCACGACTATATCACATATTTTGTTTCTTAAAATCCAGCCATTATTGCCTGCTTCATTATCATGTGCTACCCCCTCCTGCCGCGCTCCGCTCGCAGTGACAATTTTTTCTTTGAAAATATTTGGCTGAAAATCTGTTATTTCAACATTTTCCATCAAAGTAATATTAGTGCAATTACGGACTTCATTGACGAGGAAATTATCAAATTCGTAGCGTTTACACACGAATCCTGACGGCGTTTCTTTGATTTTATCTTTAAATGGTCGATATTCAATATCAAAACGGTTTTGTTTTGTGCCTTCAAAAAGCAGTCCCCACGAATCAACATGAATGGTTTTGGCGGCAGCAAAACGCTCTGCTACTGAGGGGTCAATCCATTTGCTGACAATATCCATCACTCGGTGGCTGATGCCGTCGCCGCATATTTTATCACGTGGAAAAGTGGCTTTATCAATTAAAATGCAGGGGATGCCCAAGCGACTCAATTTCAAAGCGGCAGCAGCACCCGCAGGACCTGCGCCGAGAATACAGACATTGGTTTTTATCATAAAAAAAGGGTGATTATAAATCCAAAAGCATTTGAATATCGGCTCTTTCATATGGTGAATCAAATAGTTTCACTTCTTTGAAACCCATTTTTCTATACAAATTAATAGCAGGTGTCAATCTGCGATTGCTTTCTAAAAAGAGTTGTTTGGCTCCCATTTCACGGGCTTTGTTGATGGCAGCAATGGCTAATTTTTCACCGATATGCTTACCCTGATGGCTTGTATCGACTGCCATTTTGACGAGTTCAAAAAAATCGTCATTGTCTTTGACAAGGGCAGTTGTGCCGACGATTTCATCACCGATTTTGGCTAAAATAATATGCCCGCCTTTGTCAATAATATGCTCTTCGGGATGCTCCAATTGAGTCAAATCGGAAGGTTCTAATTTGAAATATTTTTCAATCCATGCAACATTCAGGTTTTTAAAATCTTCTTTGTATTGAGATTGATAGTCAATGATGTCAACATTTTGCTCCATATTATCGCTAATTTTAAATGAACGTCGAAAATAGTTTTTTCAATTGAAATGAAAAAATGTAATTTCGCAAGCATAATTTAAACAATAGATATACAACCTAAAATCTTGATTTACAATGAAAAAAGTATTATTTTTTTTAGCCATCATTGCTGTTCTAACATTTTGTTTGATGGCTTGCAAAGAAACGTCTTCCCAAAAGGAAGTGACATCCGACAAAAGCGCCCCTTTGGTTGTAGCATCTGCTGCGACGGCTTTTGACGAATATTATAAGGAGCGCATGAAGTTATTTCCTTTTGAGGCAACGGCGAATGGTGTGAACGATTATAATGATCAATTTCCGATTGATATTGCCGATTCGTACCGCGACTCTGTGGGTCGTTTTTTGGGGAAATACAAAGCGGCATTGGCTAAAATGGATGCCGATAAGCTCAATGAAAATGATAAAATGAGTTACGAAATCCTCAATTGGGATTTAGATATTGCGATAGAAGCCTTAAAATTTCAAGACAATTTAATGCCTGTCAATCAGTTTTCAAGCAAAACTTTGGATTTGGGTCAATTGGGTAGCGGTGAAGGGTCGCAGCCTTTCAAAACGGTGAAAGATTATGACAATTGGCTCAAACGCATTGCTAACTTTCCGGCATGGGCTGATACGGCTATCTCGAATATGAAACGCGGCATGGCGAAGGGCTATATTTTACCTAAATCATTGGTTATCAAGGTTTTACCTCAGCTGAAGCCATTGGCTGAAACAGCTACGACGGAGCATCTTTTCTTCGGACCCGTTAAAAAAATGGCGACGATTCCTGAGATTGACAATGCCAATAAAGTGCGATTGACAGCCGAATACACGACAATGGTAGAAACCAATGTGAAGCCGACTTATAAAAAATTGCATGATTTTATTAAAAATGAATACTTGCCAAAGGCTCGTGCAAGCTCGGGGATTTCAGCCATTCCCGATGGTGATAAATACTATGCTTACCTCGCTAAATATTGGACAACTTCATCCATAGCACCTGAACAAATTTTTGAACTCGGTCAAAAAGAAGTAGCCCGTATCAGAACGGAAATGGAAAAAGTGAAGGTAGAAGTGGGATTCAAAGGTGATTTGAAGGCATTTTTCAAGCATGTTACTGAGGGGGAGCCTAAACTGCGTCCATTCAATGACCCTGAAGAAGTAATTGCTAATTTCAACGCCATTCATCAAAAAATGAAACCGCAGCTTGAAAAACAATTTGATATGGTGCCTAAAACACAATTTGAAGTGCGCCGCACGGAGGCATTCCGCGAAGCATCGGCGAGTGCTGAGTATTATCCGGGGTCTTTAGAGAATGGTCGTCCGGGTATATTTTATGTGCCGATTCCTAATGTTAAAAAGTACAATGTTTTTCAAGACGAATCTTTGTTTTTACATGAAGCTATTCCGGGTCATCATTATCAAATTTCGTTGCAACAGGAGAATAAAAAACTCCCTGAATTTCGCCGCAACTTGTGGTACGGGGCTTATGGCGAAGGTTGGGCACTTTATACTGAGGGAATAGGCAAGGAGCTGGGTTTGTACACCGACCCTTATCAATACTTTGGTCGCTTAGGAGGTGAGATGCATAGGGCTATTCGCTTGGTGGTGGATGTAGGTTTGCACACGAAAGGTTGGTCGCGTGAAAAAGCCATTCAGTACGACCTTGATAATGAAGCCGATAGCGAAGAAGGTATCACCGCTGAAATTGAACGCTATATGGCTATCCCCGGTCAAGCCTTGAGTTATAAAGTAGGGGAGCAGCGGATTTTATCTTTGAAAAAAATGGCTATGGACAAATTGGGTGCTAAATTTAATATTCAAAAATTTCACAATGAAGTATTGAATGATGGCTGTGTGCCTTTATCTGTTTTAGAAAAAAAGATTGCTGATTTTGTTGAAAAGAATAAATGATTTAAATGGAGAAAATAGAGAAAATAGAGAAAAGGGCAACTTTGTGTCTATTTTTTAGTTAAAATATTGAATATTTATTTTGACTGATGAAATCAGGGATTCATAAATTTATGCTCAAAATACTGAGGGGTAGGCAATTATTAACCAATTAAGATTATATATTATATATTAATTAAATTGAATTTAAATTTTTTCTATTTAACATTAGAGTTTTATTGAAAATACATAGCCTTGCCTATTGCTATAATACTTATCAATGACTAAATTTGCCGAACCATTCCGATTTAATAGCTCACCATACAACGTCAATTTATTGTCTTTAAAAGACAATAAATTGATTATTTTACCCTTAATTAATTAACCAAATATGAAAATCAAGCAAATTTTTGAACAAATTAAAAGTGACTGTCTCATGAATTTTTTTCGACTCTCTAAATTGACGTTGGTGGTAGCGTCAATCTTATTATTGACCTTCTCAGCGTGTAGTCCTGACAAAAATGTTGTCATCGACCCAATCAAATCCACGAAGGATTATGATTCCAAAATTATACAGGAGTGGCAAGACTTGTTTTTACAAGTTGAACGCTATGCTGCTGTATATCGCCCTTGCCCTGCTGCCCGCATGTTGGGTTATGTGGGTTTAGCGGACTATGAAGCTTGTGTATCAGGCATGCCAGATTATCAGTCTATTGCTTCGCGCTTCTCAGGTTTAAATATACCACAAGCTGAATTGGGTAAAGAATATCACTGGCCAACTGTTCTTAACAATGTGAATGCTGTTCTTTATAAAAAGTTTTTTGCTAATGTGCAATCAGCTGATTTATTTAAAATAGCTTCATTGGAATCAACTTACAATGCGCAGTATGCTAATACAGTGCCTACCGAAGTATATAGACGCTCAAAAGACTTCGGTATTGCAGTTGCCAATGCTGTTTGGGATTATTCCACAACAGATAAAGAAGGGCATGATAAATACCTTGACCCGCGCCCTACAAGCTACGTTCCACCAACTGGACCCGGTAAGTGGCAGCCAACAGCACCTGGCAACGAAAGAGCCATGTATCCATATTGGGGTAAAGTACGGACTTTCGCTATCAAGGAAGAGGATAAATTAGCACGACCGCCGTTGCCATATTCGGAAGATAAAAATTCTGCGTATTATGCACAAGGCTTAGAAGTCTTCACCCGTACAACACCACAATCAAGTGAAGATCGTTGGATTGCCGAGTTTTGGAGTGATGATGTATTAGGTTTCACATTTAGCCCCCCTGCTCGTTGGATAGCTATTACGAACGAAGTTTTAGCTACTGAAAAATCTAATCTCGAAAAAGCTATTATGGCGGCTGTCAAGGTTGGTCTTTCGTTGAATGATGCTTCTGTAGCGTGTTGGAATTCAAAATATGTGTATAATATAGAGCGTCCGGTTACTTTTATCAATAAAATGATGAACAACAATTGGAATATTTTACCATTGACAAGTACTGGTTTTATCAAAAGTACACCTTCATTTCCAGCATATCCAAGTGGTCACTCTACTTTCGGTGGTGCTGCTGCTGAGGCTTTGGTTTCGGTTTTTGGTGCTAATTATGCTATGACTGACCGTTGCCATGAAGCGCGTTCTGACTTCAATGGCAAGCCTCGCTACTTTGAATCTTTCTATGATATGGCTTTCGAAAACGCTTACTCTCGCATCTGGTTGGGTGTGCATTGGCGGATGGATTGTGAGGAAGGTTTGCGCTTGGGCTATGTGGTCGGACGGCGTGTGAATGCTTTGCCGTTTAAGAAACAATAAATTTTATCAACGTTTAAAATTAAACGTTTAGGAAACTTTAAAAGTTTTCTGAACGTAAAATGAATAAAAAAAACTGCCGTTTTGAAGTTATTTCAAGACGACAGTTTTTTGTTTTACGAAAATGAGCCCACATTTTCATAAAAATAACCTTTTATATTGAGGGGTGAAAGGGCTTACATTTTTTTATAATTTTAACAGAAACCCTATCAAAGCTGCTATAAAAATAATATAAGGCTCTTTCACTTTTGTATATTTCCAAAGGATAAAAACGGTAGCAGCAGCCAATAAAATAGTGGGTATATCAATCAAAGATTTCATACCTAAAATCACCACTGCCCCTGCAATTGCGCCAATAGCTGCCGCCGTAACGCCATCTACAAAAGCTTTGATAGCTGGAAGTTTGCCATATTTTTTAAAATAAGGAGCTGGTAAAACGGTCAAAATATAGCAAGGTAAAAATGTCGCTAAAGCTGCCACGCAAGCACCTTTAAATCCTGCTACCAAATAGCCAATAAATGCTACAGTAATCACAACCGGACCCGGCGTAATCATCGCTACTGCTACGGCATCTAAAAACTGCTGTTCATTGAGCCAATGGTATTCCTTAACTGTACCTGAATATAAAAAAGGGACAATTGCCAAACCACTGCCAAAGACAAACGCCCCTGCTTTTCCAAAAAATAGGAAGATTTGCCATAAAACTGAATCGGTAGAAATAGCCGTTGTGGTTTGTAAAAAAATAGGATAAAAGGGCAAAATGGATTGAGCAGCTCTAAAACGGGTCAAATACTGAGGGGGTGCCTTCACCAGCCAATACAATACGCCCGCGCCTAAAAACAACCAAATACTTTCAGATTGGGTAACCACTGTTCCAATAAATGAAATGGCGAACAATCCCCACAACCATTTATCTTTTCCGAGCGATTTATTCGTTAATTTGTAGGAACTAAACCCAATAATGCCTATAACAGCTGCACTTATACCATAAAAAACCGCTTGCATCCAAGGCAGCCCACCATAATGTTTATACGCCACGCCTAAACCAATAACCATCAAAAAAGAGGGAATAACGAAAGCCAAACCGGCTATCGTTGCCCCCAAAATTTTATAATGCACATAGCCCAAATAAATGGCTAATTGAGCCGCCAACGGTCCGGGTGCTAATTGTGCTAAAGCCAAACCCTCTTTATAATCTTCTTCTGAAATCCATTTCTTTTGCTCTACCAAATCGCGATGCATATATCCCACTAATGCGACAGGACCACCGAAACCTGAATACCCCAATTTGAAAAAGTATTGGGTTAGTTCGACAAGAGTGTACGTTGGATGGTTATTTTGAGTAGTGAAATGGGTGTTTTCTATCATTATTTCATTATTTTCAGAGCAATATCAAGCCGTTGTGACACATTATCCCAATTGATGACATTGAAAAGAGCATCCACAAAATCAGCTCGTTTATTTTTATATTTCAAATAATACGCATGTTCCCAAACATCAATAACGAGCAAAGGAACGACACCCCATTGTGTCAATTTTTCATGGTTTTCGCATTGTAAAACAGTCAAACTATCCGAATAAGGTTGATAACCCAATATGCCCCAACCATTGCCGTCCACATTTTTTGAAGTAGCGGCGATATAGCCTTTCAGCTTCTCATAAGAACCGAAACTTTTTTCAATTCGCTTCAATAATTCACCTTTAGGCTCTGTTTTTTTATTGGTCAAATTCGTCCAAAAAATGGTGTGCAACACGTGAGATGAAAAGTGAAAAGAGAGTTTTTTAGTCCAATAATCCACTGTTTCAAAATTATTGGCATCCATGGCTTCTCTGATTTTTTTCATATCATTATTAGCTGCTTTCACTGCACCGCCATGATGAAAAGTGTAGTGCAGATGCGTTGTTTCAGCGTCCATATTAGGTTCTAAAAAGTTTTCAGCATAGGGTAACGGTAGTAGAGCAAAATTACCGTTCGCATCGGTTAATTTATCAATGCCCCCGTCATTCAATGAGGCTGCAAAGACAGAATTGTTGGGTAGAATAGCTGCGCTACTCAGAATGAAGCTATTTTGTAAAAAGTCTTTTCTATTCATTGCTTTTAAATTTATTTAAAAGTTGAAGGTAAACTTTTTTTTCAGACTGTTATTTTAATAGGCTGTACAGAACTTGATTAAACCTATTTTTCGACTTCAGTTTGCCTCAAATCAAAATTGTGAAAGTAAAACACACGAATGGCATTTATATTTTTGAATTGATTGCCAGCAGGGAGTTGTTGAAAAACTTTCATATAACCAAATTGTACGTTCGACATTTTTGTCATTTGATAAGATAAACCTGCGAAAAAACGATTTTGATCGAAGATATTATAGACAATATTTTTGGCAAGATTGATATGTATCTCGTTATTTAAAACAAGTTGTAAGCCTCCGGGTGCAAAGCCTTTTTTACTGAGGGGGGTCGTCAATAGAAAATTGTAGCGGACGCGGTAATTAAAATTATAGCCATCTTCAAAGGCGTTATTATTTTTAATTTTTTGGCGGTATCGTTCCTCCAAACGCATCCATTGCATGAGCCTGATTTTAGGGTATTTTGTATGCCACTGAATTTGCTGCCAAGGGCGGTGTTCGGGTTGTGAAATCACTCGCGCACCATCGGGATAGTTGTTGATATAAGCGTAGCCGGCTGTGAGTTTTACATCATCATTTACATAATAAGTCAAGCCAATTCGGGGTGCAATCAATACAGACATATCCTTAATAAAATCATCTTTTAAGCGCGCCTGTACGTCCAACCAAATACCAAGTTTATCAGAAAAACGGGTTTGGTTAAACAATGCCAACCACGTTTGCTCTTCATTGATAAATGTTTTTTGAGCAAATAAATAATTGATATTCAGCAAAATACATAGGCTGATAAAAAGTACTATTTTATTCATAAAACCTTCTAATTATAATTTATACAAAAAAATGTCATTGCGAGAAACGTGGCAATTGAGAGGTATGCTTTTCAGTTATTTCAAAATTGCTCTAAAAAATGTAATCAAACTACAAGTAATAACGACTATACCGACAGCTATAAACATCTTTTTAGTCGGCAATTTGGTCGTCAACATAGCAGATAAAGGAGCAGTAATAACACCACCGATGAGTAAACCGGCTATTATTTTCCATTGACCAAATCCACCGCCGACCATAAAAGTAGAAGCACTGGCTAATGTCAAAACAAATTTGGCAAAGCTGGAACTGCCAATCACATAACGCGGCGTCTGTCCATTTTTAATGAAAGTACCCGTCACCAAAGGACCCCAACCACCGCCGCCAAATGAATCGATAAAACCACCTGTAAAACACAATCCAAAAATATTGATTTTCTTTTTTTCAACAGTTTCACTTTTAAAAGCATTAATTAAAATCTTAATGCCCAAATAAAATGTGTACAATGCCATCGTGGGTTTAATGAAAGAAGGGCTTTTATGATGCACTAATATCAAGGCAATCGCACCTACTATGGCTCCAATAGCCCCTGGAATTGATAGGGCTTTAGCAAATTTCCAATTGACATTGCCATATTTGTGGTGACTAAATGCCCCAGCAGCACTCGTAAAAGTTTCAGCGGAATGGATGCTCGCGCTAATCGAAACAGGTGGAATATTGAGAATTAATAACACTGTCGTACAGATAACGCCATACCCCATACCCATTGAACCCGCTACCATTTCAGCACAAATACCTGTCAAAACCATCCAATAAAATATGTGGTTCTCTTCACTCAGCTTGCTTGTCAAAAGGTCTAAACCGCTGATAGACGAGCCAAAAGCAAACAGGATTGCCAAAGCCAAGCCGACACCTAAACCAATCCAGTATTTCCGACTTTTATTTTTTAATACGGGGGTATCTAAAGTAACTGCTGTTTCTTCATTGAGCATATCTGATAATTTTTTATCCATTTTTAATAGATTGAAATAAAGGGAATGTTTAAATCGAATTATTATACTGCAAAGATAATCTCTTATCCCATAATTCCTATAAAAATAGTATGATTTATTTTTAAAAATACTACTCGAATAGTAATCGCGGAGCGATTGAATGTGAATAACCTTCAATGAAATCGGAGGGTTGTATAGAGGGCGTTGACCCAACCGCAGAGCGGTTGAATGTATAATATTGCCAGTTACTGACTATTTTATATTCAACTGCTCCGCAGTTTTGCCCATTCTCTACTACATTACTCCCGTGATTGCATCAGGGGTTATTCATATTTAATCACTCCGTGATTACAAACCATTATTCACACTCCCCAGTAATTACATGCTTTTTACTTCAAAATCCCATTATCAAACGTCAAAGCCACATAATACAAGCCGCCCAAAGTCGGTCCAGCCGCATATTGAATATAGCGTTTGTTCAACAAATTAGAGCCACCCACTTTGACAGTCGTTTTCCATTGCGGAATGCGGACATTGAATTGCGCATCGATGGTATAAAATGAAGGAATATTGCCATTTGCCAAAGGACTTTCCCAATTAAATGCCTCTTGCCATTTAGCGACAACATTAAATCCCACATTTTTAACCACTTCTCGATTACCAAAACTCACATTCGTTACCCATTTCGGTGTGTTGAAAGCGGTGATAAAAATATCGGTTGTTGCGTTTGATTTAATATTATTGTAGTTGACATTGCTTGAAAGTGTATATTTTTTAAAGAAATTATACGTCACACCCAAAGATGAACCATAGCTAACATATTCATTTTTAGCATTCGTAAAAACTCGATAACGATCTTGTTTTGAGCGAGTGAGCATATCTAAAACCGAAGCATCCGTGCCGACTTTGTCCGTTTTAGGCACTGCAACCTCTACTTGCCCTAAAAATCCTTGATAAATATTGTAATAAGCATCCCAATCCAATGAGATTTTATTGTCCGCTAAAATGCTTTTGTAACCGATTTCATACGAATTAATATGCTCTGGTTTTAAAGCAGGAAGGTTAGCGACTACAAGTTTTGTTCGATTATCCAAAGCCGCTTGATTTTTATTTTTACCTCCTGCTACATCAGAGTTCACAGCTGCCGTAAAATTGTCGATGGAGGTCAAAGTGTAGGAGTTTTCCAAATAACCAATGCCTTCATTAACCCTCGATAAGCCGCCGACACGCCTCACATTACCATTATTGACAAAGGACAAGGCTTCAAAAAGGGCAGGAAAACGCCAGCCATTTTGAAAAGATGCTCTGAAATTATGATTTTCTACGGGCGAATAAACTAAGGCGATACGAGAGTTAACTTTAGGCGAAAATTCAGGATTTTGATCAACCCTCAAAGAAGCATTTAATTTTAATTTGTTGTTGAAGAACCGTTTGGTAGCTTGTGCAAAAGCCCCATATTTTTTGTAATAAATATAATCACCAAAACTGCCGTCCGCGTCCGCAATTGTGCGTGTACTGAGGGGTCTTGAAAAATCCACAAAATTATTGCCATCGGGCGTTACTTGATAAATGCGATAATCAGCGCCCACTAATAAATCCACTATTTTAACTATTTTACTCAAATTCCATTGAAAATCAGCATGATATAAATTAGATAATTGTTTCAACCATGCACCGCCCGTAGCAGGTGCTCCCGTAACATTGGCTGCAATATCCCAATTATTAATGCCCACAATGGTCTGTTTCAATTGGTCAAAAGCGGCAGTGCCAGGTTCTGCACGTCCTTTATCAGCTTCAACACGAGCCGTTTTAAAGGCTTGATCCAAAGGCACATCTTGATTGACAGCACCTTGCAAAGCGGTTTGAAAACGGGTAGCCCAAGCCGCATTTGTACCATTATTGAGGTCTAAATTATCAGTCAAAGGCTTCAAATTATAAGACTTGCCTGTATTTTCAATTGAACTATAAGCCCTTAGAAAAAAATCGCTGCCTTTCAATTCTAAGCGATGATTTTGAACAGTGACACCCTCCAAACGGATTTTATTGCCGCGTTGAAATAGCCCGTCCATCAAGCCCCAACGATATGTATAATTAATTTCCAAATTGTCGTTGATGCGATAATACAACCCTGCATCGAATTTAGCGTTTTTTATTGAGGGGGGTGTCAAATCTTTTTCTAAATAGCCCGTTCGCGCCACATTGAACGCTTGCGATTTTCCTTTGTAATTAATGGTGACGGTTGTGCGATTATTACGCTCATCACCATAGCGATTCCAAAGGTCAGCCGCAGGATTATTATTATCTGTCAATTCAGGAAAACGCGGATTGGCAGAACTTAATATATTGGGGTTTTGGTCTGTATAAGTGCTTGATAACCAGTCAGTTCCCTTCAAATAAGAAGCATTTAATTTGAAAGCAAATTTATTATTAAATGCTTTAGCATAGCGAATCGCAGTTTCATTTAATGCAGATGGAGCGTAATCTTTGCCATCTACATGGTTCACACCCACCTTTTGATATATACTCAATCCTTGATACGTAAACGGGTTTTTAGTGTATAAACTCGCCAATCCATTCACCGCATTCATGCCATACAAAGCAGAAGCTGCGCCAGGCGTAATTTCAAGGCTGGCAATATCCAACTC
>JAYTON010000167.1:0-14710 GCA_043747725.1 Saprospiraceae bacterium | reverse complement strand
GTTACATTAAAAAACGTATATTCGACGCCCTTTTATCAAATTGGGGTATCAGCTGAATTTTAAAATTTGAATCAAATGAAAATTGCCATCATTGGAAACGGCATTGCAGGCATCACCGCCGCCCGTTGGCTTCGCAAACTCGACGATAAAGTAGAAATAACGGTCATCTCTGACGAAGGTGATTATTTTTTCTCTCGCACTGCGCTCATGTACATCTACATGGGTCATATGCGCTTACAAGATACTCAGCCGTATGAAAATTGGTTTTGGGAACAAAATCGCATCCAATTACTGAGGGGGCGTGTTGAAAGTATTGATTTTGAACATAAGTCATTGATTTTGAAGGATAAAAACATATTGAGTTATGATAAACTAATATTGTCACTCGGCTCTAAATCCAATAAATTCGGTTGGAAAGGACAGGATTTGGATGGTGTACATGGCTTATATCATCTGCAAGATGTGGAAGCGATGGAACGACATTCTGCTAACGGATTGAAACGATCAGTCATTGTTGGAGGCGGTTTGATAGGTATTGAAATGGCTGAAATGTTTCATTCGAGGCATATTCCAGTGACGTTCCTCGTGCGAGAAAAAAGTTTTTGGGATTTAATTTTACCCGCCGAAGAGTCCGACATGGTGAATCGGCACATCCGCGAACATGGCATTGATTTGAGATTGGAAAGTGAATTGAATGAAGTCTTAGATGACAATAATGATGGAAAAGTGGATGCTATTTTGATGAAAAATGGTGAAAAAATCGCTTGTGGATTTGTAGGCTTGACAGTTGGGGTATCGCCCAATGTTGATTTTGTTAAAAATACAGCCTTAAAAATCAACAAAGGCATCGTTGTGAATGAATATTTAGAAACCAATATGCCTGATGTCTATGCGATTGGCGATTGCGCTGAAATCGAGACTCCTCAGTCAGGACGCCGCCCGATAGAAGCGATTTGGTACACAGGCAGGATGATGGGCGAGACAGTGGCGTATAATATTCTGAATAAAAAGGTGAAATACAACCCAGGTATATGGTTCAATTCAGCCAAATTTTTGGACATCGAATATCAAGTGTATGGTGATATTAGAGCACAACTCGCTGATAATCAAGCCACTATATATTGGGAACATGCCGATGGTAAAAAAGGTATCAGAATAACTTATGATAAAAATGAGGGCAACGTAGTGGGATTCAACCTCATGGGCGTTCGCTACCGACATGAGGTTTGTGAAAAATGGATTAAAGACAAAACGCCCATTGAAACAGTGCTTCGAGATTTGGGATTAGCCAATTTTGACCCTGAATTTTACAAAGAATATGAAAATGAAGTAGTTCAAATTTTTAATAGACAAACAGGTAAAAATCTCCAACTAAAAACCAAACGCGGCTTAAATGCTGTCCTCCAATTTTTAAAAATATCTTGATAATCTATTGATTTTAAGAGAATTAAACATTATTAAAATTTTTAATAAAAATTTCAAATAAAAATGCAAACTGAAAATAGTCTATCAATAGCCAACCCCAATCCGATACATACTTCAACGCGACAAAAAATAGCCTTAGCTGCGGCGAGTCTCGGTATTTTGATGCTGCTGGTAATTTGGGCAAGCGGTAAATTTATAGGCAATCCCTCAGTATATTTGGGTTTTGCACTTGCTATTACGACAATCGGCACAGCCATTTTCGTCCGTGAAGAATATGCGAATAAGCCCGAAGGCATTAAAAACAACGGTGTCTGGTTTAGAGGATTGACCACGCGCGGCATATTTGGCTGGATGATAGGCGTACTTTTGACGGGATTTTACATCGTTTTATATTGGTTTCCGCAATATTTTTCGGGATTGATACAACTTTTCAACCCCCTCAGTATGTTCGTCAGAAATGCTCCTGCTGACCAATGGTTCGTCTATGGTTCGCTTTATACATTCGGCGTTTTAGTCATGGGATATAAATTTGCGATGAAATACCGCCACAATCGGTATCAACTCATTCGCACAGCCTCGGTTACTTTTTTTCAATTGGGTTTTTCATTTTTAATTCCGTCATTTTTAAAAATGATGAGCGAACCTGAGTATTATTTCACCTACTTCTGGCCCCTCAAAACTGACCCTTTGAAACCTGATGGCATTAATTATATAGTACAATCCTCATCGCATGGCATCGGTTGGTATTTTATAGCCTTTTCCGCCTTAATGACCTTTGTGGGTGTACCTATTTTGACCTATTTTTATGGAAAACGCTGGTATTGCTCTTGGGTGTGCGGCTGCGGCGGCTTGGCGGAAACGGTGGGCGACCCCTTCCGCCACTTATCTGACAAGAGCCTCGGTGCATGGAAATTTGAACGTTGGATGATTCACAGTGTCTTGGTTTTCGTAACGCTGACGACTATTTTATTATGGGCAAATTCTTATATGCAAGGGGCAATTTTAGGCAGCCTTTCAATGGGATTTTCAAAAACGTATGGTTTTTTAATCGGCTCTATCTTTTCGGGCGTCATTGGTACGGGCTTTTATCCGATATTGGGCAGCCGCTCATGGTGTCGTTTTGGGTGTCCGCAAGCAGCTATTTTAGGCATTTTTCAAAGGAAAAAATCAAAATTTAGGATTACGACGAATGGCGGTCAGTGCATCAGTTGTGGCAATTGTTCCACTTATTGTGAAATGGGGATTGACGTTCGGGCGTATGCACAAAAGGGTCAGGACATTGTTCGCGCTTCATGTGTGGGCTGTGGCATTTGCTCGGCGGTCTGTCCGCGCGGCGTTTTGAGATTGGAAAATAGTGATTTGGATATTGATACACGGGCGGATGAAAAGAGAGCGATTCATGTGAAGGATGGGAAATTTGAAGTGATGTAAGGCAATTAAACTATTTACCTATTATTGTGTTTAAATTGAATAAAAATCTTCATAAAACATTGACTCTCAATTGTTTAAAAATACATAAATTATGTGGAAATGGTATGACAGTCATATCACAAAAATTGAAACTGAAACACCTGCTACCAAACGCTTTTGGGTAGAAGTGCAAGGCGATGAAGCCATTAATTTTGAAGCAGGGCAATTTGTCACAATGGATTTACCCATTTCGGATAAGCGACTCAAGCGGTGGCGAAGTTACAGCATAGCCAATGCCCCGAATACTGAGGGGGGGCGCGAGTTAGAATTTTGTATTGTCAAGGCAGAAAGTAGTACGGGCGGTTCTAAGTTTTTTTTTGAAGAAGCCGCTATCGGCACGCCTATTCGCTTCAAAGGACCCGATGGCACTTTTACACTGAAACAGCCTTTAGACAATCGCGACCTTGTTTTTATATGTACAGGTACAGGAATTGCGCCCTTCCGAAGTATGATTTGGGATATTTATAAGCACCAAATACCCTATAAAAGTATCCACTTGATTTTCGGAACACGCTATGAAAAGGATATTTTATACCGCGCCGAGTTTGAAGAATTAGAAAAAAAATTACACAACTTTAGATATGATGTCGTATTGTCTCGTGAGCCGAATTGGAAAGGTTGGAAAGGCTATGTCCACGAAATTTATATGCATGAATATTATGAAAAACGACCCGATGTGGACTTTTACATCTGTGGTTGGTCAAATATGATAGATGATGTGGTGGCTAAGTTAATGATTGATTTGGGTTATGATAAATCTCAAATACACTATGAGTTGTATGGATAGTTAGAAAATACACTATAAACCTTATAGGTTTTTAAAACCTATAAGGTTTGTTCAACTTATTAATATGCACTACACCGACACCCCATACTCTCTCAAAGCGTCATTCAAAGAGACCTTTTTATCAGTGCTCGGTGTGCGTTTTCCTATAATCAACGCACATGATACTTGATACTCGCCAGCCGGAAATTGTTTTAGATATGTACCCGGAATCACCACCGAACCCGCTGGCACTCTCCCTTTATAAACCACTGGTTCTGAACCGGTTACGTCAATAATATGGGTGGACATGGTCAAACAGACATTCGCCCCCAACACTGCTTCGCGTCCAACATGCACTCCTTCAACAACGATACAACGCGAGCCAATAAAGCAATCATCTTCAATAATAACGGGAGCCGCTTGTACGGGTTCGAGTACGCCGCCGATGCCAACGCCGCCACTCAGATGCACATTTTTCCCAATTTGAGCGCATGAACCCACTGTTGCCCAAGTATCCACCATCGTACCGCTGCCCACGTATGCCCCTATATTCACATACGACGGCATCATTATCACTCCACTTTCAAGGAATGCACCATAACGCGCAATCGCATGAGGCACAACGCGCACGCCTTGCTTCGCATAGTCTTTTTTCAAAGCCATCTTATCGTGAAATTCAAAAGGACCGACTTCAATTGTCTCCATTTTTT
The DNA here is from genome assembly GCA_043747725.1 of Saprospiraceae bacterium. Taxonomy (GTDB): domain Bacteria; phylum Bacteroidota; class Bacteroidia; order Chitinophagales; family Saprospiraceae; genus JAAFJT01. Next base: position 10,339 of record JAYTON010000167.1, on the reverse strand, counting down.
GAATGGGGAAATACATAATGACGCCTTTTTTCACCCAATCGTTGACTTGCCAATTGCCCCCCTCAGTCGGTTGAGCGACGCGCAATTGTCCTTTGTCCAATAGCTCAATCATTTCGCGAATGGCTTCTTGCGTGGAGGCGTCTTTCAATAATTCGCGGTTGTCCCAAGCCGCTTCAATGGTATTTTTTAAATTATTCATCTAAATTTTTATTTCTAAATTGTTGATAATCAATGGTTTGTAAAATTTGTTTTAGCGAAGAATTAAGCAAATTGAAACGCCGCATCTTTTAATGCTTTGACTAATCTTGCATTTTCAGAAGGTACGCCAACAGTAATACGGAGGCAATCTTCACAGAGTACAACGGTATGTCTATTCCGCACGACAACCTCTTTTTTTAACAAATAGTTGTATAAAGCATTCGCCTGTCGAACCTTGACGAGTAGAAAATTAGCATCCGAAGGATATACTTTTTCAACCACATCCAACCCCCTCAGTATTTCTGCCATTTTACCCCTTTGTTCAAGGATTTCAGCCACTTGTTCATTCTTTTTTTCTACATTTTTCAAAGCAACTAAAGCGGCTTGCTGCGTGAGTTGATTGACATTATAAGGTGGTTTTACCTTATTCATTAAATAAATAATTTCCTTTGAAGCAAACGCCATCCCCAAGCGAATACCCGCCAAACCCCAAGCTTTTGAAAACGTTTGCATTACCACAAGGTTCGGAAACGTGCCAATCCATTCGCTGCAACTTGGCTGCTTAGAAAAATCAGAATAGGCTTCATCCACCACCACAATGCCCTTGAAATTATTAATCAAATTCAAAATCAAACCCGATTCAATGGCATTGCCCGACGGGTTATTCGGGCTGCAAATAAACAAAATTTTTGAGCGTTCATTAGCACCACTCAGTATTTCTTCTATTTTCGGTTGAAAATTCTCATCCAAATTTATTTTAATCACCTCCACACCACAGGTATCCGCGCTCACTTGATACATGCCATAAGTCGGCGGCAGGGTAATAATATTGTCCACATTCGGCTCGCAAAATATCCGCATCAACACATCAATTACCTCATCCGAGCCATTGCCCAAGAAAATATTTTCAGGCGCTACTTTTTTAATCACCGACAATTCCTTTTTTACAGCCCAAGCTAAAGGGTCGGGATAGCGGTTCAAACCGGTATCGTAGGGATTTTCATTGGCATCTAAAAAGACAGAAGCAACGCCTTTAAATTCATCGCGAGCGGATGAATACGGCTTCATATTTAAAATATTTTTACGGACTAACTGATTGATATTCATTGATTTATGATTTTATTGAACCTTACGTGCGGGAAACTTCAAAAGTTTCCCGAACGTAATAACCTAAACTTTCCAAAAATATTGAAGGCTCCTGTCCTGTTCCCAACCCAATTTTTCATACAATTTTTGAGCAGGATTATCGGCGTCAGTTTGTAAATACAAGCCTTTACTTTCTGTTTGTTGAGCAAATTCTTTAGCGTGTTCTAATATCCGTGTGCCTACATTTTTACCCCGTTGATTGTCTAAAACAAAAAAGTCATTCAAAATCCAACTTCTTTGAAGCGTTACAGATGAAAACGTCGGGTACAATTGTGTGAATCCCACAATCGTGTCGCCCTCAAAAGCGGCGAAAATAACAGATTCTAAAGAGATAATGCGTTCTTTCAAAAATAATTTGGCTGAATTTATATCACCATTTTGCTTATAAAATTGGCGGTATAAATCAAAAATATGAGCCAATTTATCCAAATGCTGTAAACCTGTAACTTGTTGAATATCAATCATTTATAACGGGTTTAATAATAAAAAATAAATATTGTGACACTACGTGTCAGCAGCAAATGCTAAAATCTATATTTATTACAGACATTTTGACTCTCCGAGTCAGTAAAAGTGCGAATTAAATTGACTCAAAGAGTCAAAATGTTTGTAATAACTGGTCTGCCAAGCATTACTTACTGATACGTAGTATCAAAATTTCATCTAACTAATTGATTATCAATGGTTTAAAAAATGCAAGCAATGCGAAGGGTTCGAAACCCTCGAAAGGTTGTTACTTACTTAACGTTTCCAACCTGATAGACACCGCCCGTGCATGAGCATCTAATTGTTCCGCCTCCGCCATCGCTATCACTGCCGGACCAATATTTTTTAACCCCTCAGTATCCAGCCGTTGATAAGTGATTTTTTTGACAAAACTATCCACCGATACACCTGAATAGGCTTTGGCATAACCATTCGTCGGCAGCGTATGATTCGTTCCCGAAGCATAATCACCGACCGATTCAGGAGAATAGTGACCGATGAAAACCGAGCCTGCATTCACCACTTGCTCCGCCAAATCATCTGCATTTTGAGTAGAAAGGATGAGATGCTCAGGTGCATAATAGTTAGAAATCGCCATTGCTTCGGCGTCATCTTCTACAATTATGGCGACACTATTTTCTAAGGCTTGACGTGCAATATCTGCACGAGGCAATGTAAGTAATTGATTATCAATTTGTTGTAAAACATTTTTTACAATCATATCATCATAAGCTAAGAGGACAACTTGACTATCCACGCCATGTTCCGCTTGTGACAATAGGTCAGCCGCTACAAAAGCAGGATTCGCAGAAGCATCGGCAATGACCATCACTTCACTGGGTCCAGCGGGCATATCAATGGCGACCCCCTCAGCATTGATGACTTGTTTTGCAGCCATGACGTACTGATTGCCTGGTCCAAAAATTTTGTACACTTGCGGAATGGACTCAGTGCCATAAGCCATTGCCCCAATGGCTTGAACGCCCCCAATTTTATACACTTTAGAAATGCCGACCGACTGGGCAGCAAATAAAATAGCCGGGTGAATCACCCCATCTACCTTGCAAGGTGTGCATAAAATAACCTCTTTGCAACCCGCTAATTGAGCTGGAATGCCGAGCATCAAGACCGTCGAAAACAAGGGAGCAGTGCCGCCGGGGATATACAAACCCACTTTTTCAATGCCAACGCTTTTACGCCAGCACTTTATACCCGTCATTGTTTCAATGATTTCAGGCTCGGATAATTGCCGTTGATGAAAACGCTCGATATTGCTTTTAGCTAATAAAATAGCATTTTTTAAATGCGTATCTAATTGATTTTCAGCTATTTGAAATTCATTTTCAGAAACTGAAAATTCAGTTAAATCAAATTTATCAAACTGTAAAGCATATTTTTTAAGTGCAGCGTCACCATTTATTTTAATGTCGCTGAGTATATTTCTGATAGAGCCAAACAGCAATGTGGTGTCTATCGCAGGGCGCTTCAAGACAGTGGCGTAATCGCTTGGATTGAGATTTTTATATATTTTCATTTAAACAATCATTTTTTCAATAGGCACAACCAAAATTCCTTGCGCACCCGCTTCTTTCAAGTCATCTATCACATCCCAGAAAGTTTCCTCATTTAAAACAGAATGAATCGCTGACCACCCCTCAGTCGCAAGAGGTACTATAGTCGGGCTTTTCATACCTGGCAACACTTTGATAATGTTTGGAATGGCGTCATTTGGCGCATTCAAAACAACATATTTATTACTTTTGGCTGCCATCACCGCATTGATGCGGAATAATAGTTTATCTAAAATACGACATCCCTCAGCATCCATATTGCGATTAGCCACCATAACGGCTTCTGATTTCATAATTACTTGCACTTCTTTCAAACCGTTGCTCAAAAGGGTACTGCCCGAGCTGACAATATCGCAAATGGCATCCGCCAGGCCGATATTAGGCGCAATTTCTACTGAGCCGCTGATTTCGTGCACCTCTGAAACAATGCCGTTCTCAATAAGGTATTCGTTAAGAATATTGGGGTAAGATGTGGCTATTTTTTTATTCATAAAGTATTGGATACCAGCATATTGCTCTGATTTCGGCACTGCCAATGACAAGCGACAACGCCCAAAATCCAACCTACGGATAATATCAATTTTCGCTTGACTTTCTACCACAACGTTCTCGCCCAAGATACCTAAATCGGCGATGCCATCCTGTACATATTCAGGTATGTCATCGTCGCGCAGGAACAGCACGTCGAGCGGAAAATTAGAAGCGGAAGCCAATAAAGCGGACTTGCCATTTTTCACATCTATGCCACATTCTTTGAGGATGCTGAGCGATACTTCGCTAAGGCGACCCGATTTTTGAATGGCAATTTTTAATCTTTTACTCATTTTTATTATGTTTTTCCTTCTTTTGAAGGGAATAATTAATGGTTTCTAAAATTTTATCTAAAACGAAAAGAGGCTTACCTTGTAAATGGTAAGCCTCTTTTAGAGAATTTTTATAAAATATTTGAGCTTATTTTATAAAACGCCATCACCATTTGCTGTGTTCGAGCAATCCAAAACGGTGATGATGTTTTTTTAAATTCATATTTTTTTACAGCTAATAATTTTAAAAAAGAAAGTGCCTGAACGAGTCAGGCACTGTTTTAAAAGGAAACTAAGTGGTGAAAGAGGGAATCGAACCCCCGACACAAGGATTTTCAGTCCTTTGCTCTACCAACTGAGCTACTTCACCAGTTGTTGATTCAATCTTACATTTATCAAGCGACTTCACCATTATGGCTTTCCTTCCAAAAGCGGTGCAAAGGTAAAAGGGATTTTAGAAAAAGCAAATAGTTTCCCATTCTTTTTAAAAATAATTTTACCTTGCTTACAAATTTGAAAAATATGAAACTCAAACCTTGGCAATTTATCGGTATTCCTTTTGGATTATTAGCCATCCTTTTTTTCACTCTGCCTTACCTCGTGCATGATAGCGATTGGGCAAAATGGGGCATTGCGCCTTTTCTCGTTTTAGCTGTGGCTTATGTGATGGCACCTCAAATCAACTGGTGGTGGTATAAACGCAATCCTCCACCCTTAGACATTAAAATTCAACGCTTTATAGATGATTATTTTTCATTCTATCAAAAATTATCACCTGAATTAAAGCAGCGTTTTAGAGAACGAACCGCATTGTATTTGCTTGGTAATGAGTTCATTCGCCCTGTTCATCCTGAAGATCCTGATGCGGCGGCTAATAGAAAAATGGTGCCTTTAGACCTCAAAGCGGCGGTGGCAGCGATAGCTGTGCAAGTGACTTTTGGGAAAAATAATTTTTTAACAGGTAAATTTGAAAACATCATTATTTACCCGCATCCGTTCCCGACCCCTCAGTATGGCGATGTTTTTCACACGTCTGAAATCTATGAACCTGATGGCGTGATACTTTTTGCTTCCGATATTCTAACTAAGGGATTCAATACCCCACAGGATTTTTTCAGCGTGGGTTTGTACGAGTTTGCGCGTATTTTTCGCCTCTTGAACCCCTCAATACCTTACCCGATTTTGGACGAAAAAGCATGGGATGATTTTGAACGCGTGAGTGGTATCAGCCGCCATAAAATAGAAGCCGTGCTAAACTTGACGAATGTTGATATTTGGGGTGTAGCAGCATTTAACTTTTTTACTTTCCCTGAAAGATTTCAAAAATTATTGCCTGACTTGTACCAATTTATGTCCAATATTTTCAATATGAATCCAGCGAATGAAGCTCATCCTGCCTTGAATTATTAGCATTAATTGCCGTTTTAAAAGTTTAATCAAAATTCATAAAACATTGGCTTTCAATAGATTAAATTAAAAACAACAATTTGTTTTAAAATAAAATCACCCTTTACGCGCCCAAAATGTTGTTAAAAAATATTACCCGTTTTACAAATTCCTTTCGAGGTCTCCCTCGCGAAGTGTGGCTTTTATCGACAGTTAGTTTGATAAATAGGAGCGGTGCAATGGTCATCTGTTTCCTCACACTTTACTTGACGCAAGCTTTACTTTTCAATATACGGGATGCCGGTTATATTATGTCGTGCTTCGGCGTGGGTTCTATTGCAGGTGCATTTTTAGGCGGTTTAATGACCGACCGTTTTGGCTATTATCGAGTACAATGGGTGACGCTGATTATGCACGGCGTCGCGCTTTTGATAGCCCTTTTCCTCCGTGATTTTTGGCATTTATGCCTCGGAATGTCGTTTGTAGGCATAGCTGCCGAGGCATTTCGCCCCGCCAATACCGTTGCCATTAAGCTGCATAGTACTGATGCAACGCGCACTCGCTCCATGTCGCTCATGCGCGTAGCAGTTAATTTGGCGATTTCATTTGCCTTAATTGTGGGTGGTTTGCTCGTCGCTTTGGGTTGGCAATGGCTATTTATTGTAGATGCTTTGACATGCTTTGGTGCAGCAGCGATGATTTTATTTAAATTAAAAGAGAAAAAACAAGCATCAGTTAACAATCAAAATAAAGAAGTACCCCCTCAGTATAATATCCAAAAATCGAGTAAAAACCAAGCAAAATCGCCATATTTAGATAAAAAATACCTCCTTTTTGTCATTTCGACATTCATCGGTGCCACCGTTTTTATGCAAATTATGTGGACAGTACCCGTGTTTTTCAAGCAAGTTTACGGTTGGAACGAAGCCACCATTGGCATCATGAGTGCCATCAATGGCATCGCTGTCATGACCCTCGAAATGCCCCTCATTTTTCGGATTGAAAACAAACGCCAACCCATGTGGTTTGTTCGTTTGGGTATTTCATGCTACGCGGTTTCGTATTTAGCCTTCACTTTGCCAGCTTCTATGTCTTGGTTTTTAGCATCTTTTTATATGATTATTATTTCATTTGGGGAAATATTCGTGATGCCTTTCAGCACCAGTTGGGCGACTAAACAAGGCAGCGAAGCGCGACAAGGGCAATACATGGCACTCTACACAATGGCTTATTCCATTTCAAATGTTGTAGCGCCAATGGTGGGCACTCAGGTGATAGCGGCATACGGTTACACAGTTTTGTGGTGGATTTTAGTGGGATTGAGCGGCGTATCATTTATAGGTTTTTGGTATTTGGGCAAAAAGTCCAGTTAAAACATTTTATTTGTATTTAAATTTCTATCACCATAAAAGTTATAAAACTTGCATTATTTTTCAATTAAAGCTTTTTTATCTGGTATTCCGATTGGATTTTTGTTCAGTTTTGCGCTTGGTCCGGTCTTTTTTACCATCATCAAAACGAGCCTCGAACGCGGTTTCCGCTCGACAATTCCGATTACGATTGGTGTAATATTGGCTGATTTAGTATTGCTGGGATTGGCATATTCGGGTGTAGAGACTTTGATGCCACAGGGTGTGGATGTGTCATTTTGGGTAGATTTAGGTGGCGGATTATTTTTGATAACACTTGGTATCATCACCATTTTCAATCGAAGTAAAATTGTCAAAGCCAAAGAAATAAGCCTGACAGCTCTCTTTTTTCAGAATCTTTTCAAAGGGTTTCTCCTCAATATTCTCAACCCGACGAATTTCATGGAATGGGTGGGTACGGTGGGCGTTTTAAAAACAAAATACCATTTTGAAGTCTATCAAAATATCAGCTTTTTCGCAGGTGCTTTACTATGTGCTACTGTCACGAGCTTGGCAATTTCCTATTTTGCAGACCGTCTTAGAAAGGTTTTGACGGCAAAAGTGTTAAGATATATCAATATTGGATCGGGTATTTTATTCATAGGATTTGGCATTTGGCTCTTGATTAGCCGTTATATTTAAGTTAATTCTTCCGCCAAGTCGAAAGAATCGAGACCCCAACTGGCAATTTTATAAAATTTTTAAGGAAAATATTTTCAGATTTGAATATGGTATAAAAAAAAGAATTGATGAAGCCCCCCCTCAGTACACCGAAGTCGGAAGCCGTTTCGTCAGCCGTTTTTTTCTTTTTGAAAGGAGAAATTTTTGAAATCAATCGAAACGTAGCGATGGGAAAAAATAACCAAAAATTAAAATACGAATGAAAGATATTTTCATCGGTTTTACCAAACACACCCCTCAGTATCCGAGCCGTATAGCGTCTAAAATGGTGATTCACCACATCATGTTCAGACCATAAAAACATAAAAGCAGGCACTGTTACGCAAATCACACCACCCTTTTTACACACCCGCCGCATCTCCATCACCGCTAAATAATCGTCTGAAACATGCTCAATGACATCAAAAGCGCAAACCAAATCAAACGCCTCTTCATCAAAAGGTAATTCGAGGATTGAGCCATTCACAATAGGAATTTTGAGGTTTTCATATACAAATTCGTAGCATTCTTTATCATATTCTAAAGACATGACCTCTCCAAACTGCATCAAAAGCTCTGATGAACGACCAGTTGCTGCGCCGACATTCAAAATTTTCAAGTCTTTTTTTCCTTCAAAAACTTTTTCAATATGGCTCATCAAAATATCCGCCCGCGCCTGAAACCACCAGTGTGAGCGTTCGAGATTGTAATATTCTTTATAGTAATTTTTTTCCATCTTTTAAATGGGGGGTTAAACCTGTTGTTTGTTTTTATTGTAAAAAGCAATCGCTAATCGGAGTTGATCGAAAGGAAATGTCTCAGCAAAATAATCATAAATATCCCTCAGTTTATATGGCTCTTCAAATTTAGGCAAAGCCTTAGTGATAGTGTGTATATCTTTTGCTGATATAAACTGATGAATATCAATGTCTTCACCCTCTTCATAAAGTTTTGCTAAATGCGTGAGAACAGTCGTGGGCGAGAGAAAACGCTTTTCAGCAATTTCTTCAACGGTCAAGCCTTCTCTGAAAAGCTCTAACGTTTCGATCGTCGTATGTTTTTTATCGGGTTTTAAAACTGTAGGTTTTGCAATCGTCGGTTTGACAGTGATCGGTTGAAGCGTTTTGACAGATGGTTTTTCAATATAATCAGGGTTTGCGGCTACATAATCTTGGATTTTGTCTATAAACTCCTGCCCAAAGGTCTGCCATTTTTGCTCACCTACGCCCGATATTTGTCTAAAATCTGCTTCATTTTGAGGCGCGACGGCTGCCATTTCACCCAAAGTAGAATCTGAAAAAACAAGGTAAGGCGGAATACCTCGCACCATTGCAATCTCTCTCCGCAGTTCGCGCAGCACATCGAACAGTTCGTTTCGCGCCCGTAAACGTGGTATCGCTTCCGTTTTTGTTTTGGCTTCGACGGCTTTTTTCTTAATGTCCTCCCGCTCTTTAATACTGAGGGGTCTGACCAATTGCACCGCTTTGCCTTTGAAAAGCACCTCTTGACTGGCAGGTGTCATTTTCAATTTATACTTATCGTCGTAAGCGATTTCAAGCAAACCCAACTGAATCATTTGCCATAAATAGCTTTGCCAATCGCTTTGCGGCACATTGCGCCCAACGCCATAAGTTTTTATTTTATCATACCCTTTTTCTACAATTTCATGCCGAGCTGACCCCCTCAGTACATCAATCAAAATTCCCATATTGGCTTGTTCTTGTAGGCGCGTGGTAGCTGAAAGTGCCATTTGAGCATACGACAAACCGTCAATATACTGAGGTGGTGATTGACAGACATCGCAATTATCGCATTCACCTTGATAATTTTCACTGAAATAATTCAAGAGTATTTTTCGACGACAAATCTGAGCATCTGCAAATTGGAGCATTCTATCGAGTTTCGCATTCTGTATTTCGGTATTCGCTCCACCTGCTTCCGAAAACATTTCACGATAAGCGATGACATCAGACATGCTGTAAAATAAAATGGTATCAGCAGGCGCACCATCCCTTCCAGCACGACCAATTTCTTGATAATAAGATTCAATATTTTTAGGCAAATTGTAATGAATGACCCAACGCACGTTGGATTTATCAATACCCATCCCGAAAGCCACCGTTGCACACACCACTTGAATTTTATCATTGGTAAAATCCTCTTGCACTTGTGAACGCTCACGCGCAGGCACCATCGCGTGATAAGCCGCCGCTTTTATATTATTTGATAGTAATTTAACCGCCAAATCCTCTGTACTTTTCCGACTGAGGCAATATATAATGCCCACTTGCTTGGGGCGGCTTTTCACAAATTCCAAAATCTGCTCTATCCGCTTCTGACCTGGGCGTACTTCAAGGCTGAGATTCGGGCGGTCAAAACTGCTGACAAATACTGAGGGGTCTTCCAAATTGAGTTGAGAAAGGATGTCTTTCCGCGTCAATTTATCCGCCGTAGCCGTCAAAGCGATGATGGGAATTTGAGGAAACTGGCTTTTGAGAAAGCTCAATTGCGTATATTCAGGTCTGAAATCATGCCCCCATGAAGAGATACAATGTGCCTCATCAATGGCAAAAAGCGCAATTTTTAATTTTTTTAAAACAGGTAAAAAAGATTGAGAAACCAATTTTTCAGGAGATACGTATAAGAGTTTTATTTTATTTTCAAATAATTGATTTTCAAT
>JAYTON010000166.1:0-4753 GCA_043747725.1 Saprospiraceae bacterium | reverse complement strand
ATCCACATCTTTTATCTGTTTGAAAGGTGATAACTCTATCCCACAGAAATACTGCCAGTGCCAATTGCCATTCAAATGCGCAACCACCTGTTCATCACTCATCCCTGAATGATGCTTCAATACTTGCAAGGCTATGCCGCCTTTTACATCGAAAAAACCTTTCACGCCTTGGGGGTGTTGGCTCTTCTTATACGGAAATAAGGCGGCTAATTCAGATAAGGGTAAGATTGACCGATTTCGGTCTCCAAAATATGCGCCATTTAAGCGGACGCAACTTCTCGCACTCTTCAGGCGAAAATAAACGAAGTTGGATAGGTGTTTCCAATTTAAATTCCGATTTTTGTCGTGATAATATATTTGAACACCCCGAAGTTACGCAATATGCGACACTTTCGGGGTGTTTTTATCACTTTTTTTTACCTAATTTATTGATTATCAAGTACTTAGCGTTTTACAGGGCTACCCTAAATAGTTACAAACCTATAAGGTTTTCAAAAACCTTATAGGTTTAGAAATGCTATAATGTATTTATACGCTTAATCCCAATATTTTCGAAGTCCTCCTACGTGTACGCTCGCAAAGTTGTGCATCAGAAGCTAAGTGCAAGCCATAAGAAGGGATGAGTTGAGACAGCTCCTTTTTCCATGCCTTAGAACCCATTAATTCAGGAAAACATTTTTTCAATACATCAATCATAATGGATACCGATGTGGACGCACCCGGAGAAGCCCCCAAAAGCGTTGCCAAAGAGCCATCCTCAGCATAAACGACCTCAGTGCCAAACTCTAATACACCTCCTTCTTCCTTATCTTTTTTAATCACTTGCACGCGTTGACCCGCTTGTTGAAGTGTCCAATCATGTATATGTGCCAAAGGAAAATACTCCAGCAAGGCTGCCATTCTATCTTCAGGCGATTGGGTGACTTGATCGATTAAATATTTAGTCAACGGTATATTTCTAACTCCTGCTGAAACCAAAGGTATAATATTGCCCCATTTGACAGACAGAGGCAAGTCCAAATAGGAGCCATGTTTCAAAAATTTTGTAGAAAACCCTGCAAATGGACCAAATAACAAGGCTTTTTTACCATCAATTAAGCGCGTATCTAAATGTGGAACAGACATGGGCGGCGAGCCGACCTTCGCTTTGCCATACACTTTAGCATCATGTCTGGCTATGATTTCAGGTTTATTACAAACCAGCCATTGCCCGCTGATAGGGAAACCACCGTAGCCACGCCCTTCGGGAATACCAGATTTTTCGAGCAAAGGCAATGAGCCACCACCTGCACCGATGAAGACAAAACTTGATGTATATTCTGTTTCATCTCCTGTAGCTAAATCTTTTATGGAAAGTTGCCAAAGCTCATTGTCTATCCGTTCAATATCCTCTACTTCATGATGCAATTTCAATTCAACCTTTTCATCTTGTTTCAAATAATCCATCATAACGCGAGAAATTGTTCCGAAATTGACATCAGTACCTATGTCCATACGGGTAGCGGCTATTTTTTGAGTTGCGTCGCGTCCTTCCATCACCAATGGCATCCAATTGGCAATTTCAGAAGGGTTTTCAGAAAATTGCATACCCTTGAATAAAGGGTGTTCGCTCATGGCACAATATCTCTTTCTTAAAAAATGAGTGTCTTCTTCTCCCCAAACAAAGCTGATGTGGGGGGTATGGTGAATGATTTCTTCAGGATTTTCTATAATGCCTTGCTCCACCAATGTTGCCCAAAGTTCTTTTGAAACTTCAAATGATTCTGCAATTTTAACGGCTTTATCTATATTGATAGAGCCGTCAGCTTCTTCAGGCGTATAATTTAATTCGCAAAAAGCAGAATGTCCCGTACCGGCATTGTTCCACGCTTCGGATGATTCCATCGCCACTTTGTCCATTCGTTCAAAGATTTTGATTGTCCATTGTGGTTCTAATTTTTTAAAAAAAACACCTAATGTCGCGCTCATAATACCTGAACCAATCAAAATGACATCGCAGTGATTTTTTTTATTAATTTCTTTCATAAGAAATACTTGAATTTTAAAGGGAATGTAATAGGATGATAAAGATAATGAAAGGAACAAAATAGTGAGCTTTAGGTTTATCTGTTATCATTTTTAGGGGAAATACTGAGGGGAGTCATACTGATTGTATTTACAAATTTTCTACCAAATGTTCAGTAATATTATCCAAAACTTCAAAAGCCGTTTCAGCCATTTTATTGCCTTTTAAGTCCAATAAAGGGTTGATTTCTACAAATTCTATACAAATAACCTTCTTTGATTGGATAATTTTGTTAATAATTGACATGATTTCGTACTGGTCAAATCCTTTGGAGACGGGTGTGCCTGTGCCATGCGAAATCATATCGCAATCCATACTGTCAACATCAAAAGAGATATAAATCATTTCGCAAGCAGATAGTTTTTCTAAGGCTTCATGAACACACACCTCTATGGTTCGATAACGGACTTCGGCGACCATATAATTTTTGATACTCAATTTTTCAATTTGCCTATCCTCAGGCTCTTCCGTATCCCGCACGCCAAAATAAACAACATTTTGTGGTAAAATCTTTGCACCCTTTGAGCCAATATTTTTCATGGCTTTCCAATGCTTTTCAGTGGCTCTTCCCACTTCATTGATTTGGCAATCCATATTATCGTCGGCAATAGCCGCCGCCATAGGCATACCATGTACATTGCCCGAAGGTGAGGTGTAAGGCGAATGCAAATCTGCATGGGCATCTATCCAAATAATACCCAATTGTTTATCAGGATAAGCTGCTTTGATGCCACCAATCGTTCCCAACGCAGAGGAATGATCGCCAGAAAGCACCAAAGGGAAATAATCCGCTTCAAGGTTTTTCTTAACGGATTTACTCACGCGCGAACATTGCTCATATACATCTTCAATCCGCTTGGCAAACGAATTTCTGACCATATTATAAATGGATTCGTTATGCGTTTTGACATCCTCGAATTCAAATCGGTTGAAATAATCGTTGCCTTGATTGATGGCGGCAATTTCTATGGCATCAATGCCCATGTCTGCACCGCGCGTACCGGCACCAATGTCAGACCTATTTTTAATGAGTTTAATTTTTCTTTCCATTTTTATATAAATGCATTCAACGACTTTTCAATGATGGAAAGGCTTTCATGAATTTGTGATTCAGTAATCACCAAGGGTGGTGCTAATCTGATTTTATTGCCGTGAGTCGGCTTGGCTAATAAGCCATTGTCTCTAAATTTCAAGCAAATATCCCAAGCCAATGAAGAGTTTTCTGTGCTATCAATCACGATGGCATTGAGCAAACCTTTACCTCGCACCAATGTTATCAATTTATTGCGTTGAGCTATTCCTTCTAAGCCTTTTCTAAATATTTTGCCCATTTTCTCAGCATTTTCTGCTAAATTTTCATCAATCACCACTTGTAAAGCCTCGCGCGCAACAGCACATGCCAAAGGGTTGCCACCAAAAGTAGAGCCATGCTCACCGGGTTTGATGGTCAACATAATTTTATCATTGGCTAAAACAGCCGATACAGGGAATACACCGCCTGATAGTGCCTTGCCCAGTATCAAAATATCGGGTTTTACTGAGGGGGTGCCTTCGCAGGCACTCACATTTTCACAAGTGCAATTGCCGCAAGTGGCTAATAATCTGCCTGTACGAGCGATGCCTGTTTGGATTTCGTCAGCCATAAAAAGCACATTATGCTCTTGACACAATTGCTGAACACCAGGTAGATAGTTATCATCAGGTACAACAACGCCCGCTTCACCTTGTATAGGCTCAACTATAAATCCAGCTATATTTTTATTACTCTCTAAAATTTGCTTCAAAGCATTCAAATCATTGTAAGGAATAGTTTCAAGACCACCCATAAACGGACCAAACCCTGTTCGGCTGCTTGGGTCAGTCGAAGCTGAAACAACGGACAGTGTTCTACCATGAAAATTACCCTTTGCGAATACAATTACTGCTTGATTTTCAGGCACACCTTTTACTTTATATGCCCATTTACGACAGAGTTTCATAGCAGTTTCCACAGCTTCCACGCCTGAATTCATCAAAAGCACTTTATCAAAACCGAAAAGTTGAGTGATATATTCCTCAAATTCACCGAGCAAACTGCTGTGAAATGCCCTTGAAGTGAGGGTTAATTTCTCCGCTTGATTTTTCAAAGCTTGAATGATTCTTGGATGGCAATGACCTTGATTGACAGCAGAGTAGGCAGATAAAAAATCGAAATATTTTTTGCCTTCTATGTCCCAAACAAACACGCCTTCCCCACGCTCTAAGACAACAGGCAGTGGGTGATAATTATGTGCACCATATTTATTTTCTTTCTCTATTGCCGTTTCAGTTTTGCTGAGAGAGGCATTTAACGTCATTACCTGTTCCATGATTTGTATATTTTTAATTGAAAGAAAAAATTAAATTTAATGTGCAAAAGTAGAAGAATATTTTTGCTTAACCAAATATTTATTTAAATTTGACTTTTATTTTAAATAAAATAAGTCAAATTATTTATTTTAAATTTAAAATAAGTCAAATTTAATTGAGAATTAATATGGAAAATTTAGACGATTTCGATGTTCAAATACTCCGTCAGCTTGAGATTGACGGCAGAAAAGCATTTTCAGCTATTGCTACCGAGCTGGGTATTTCTAATACGATGGTGCATCAAAGGGTGAATAGGCTAACGGAGCAAGGAATACTGAGGGGTATAAAACCAGTATTGGA
>JAYTON010000165.1:0-3217 GCA_043747725.1 Saprospiraceae bacterium | reverse complement strand
TGGCTCACAAGGCTTTGACAACAAAGGCTTATAACACCCGAATTGTCCAAAATTTATTATCCGAACTCTGCCTAAAGGCTGAGTTTGATATATTTCATCGCCCAGTTCAGAAAATTATCAACTTCAAGGATATTTTCTAACTTATTATCCCGTGTTTTGAACGGACTATTGTTTTATTGATTAACCTCTCTTTCAATTCAATGGCTACGTAATTACAACTATTAAAATATTATTTGAAAATTAAAATTTCAAAATTTACACCAGTTATAAATTTGATTGTTGTAAAGTAAATTATAAATTTGAGCATTATTCACTCTTGCTCAGACAAATGAGAAAATGAGTATTCTATGAGCGATGATAACAAATTGAAAAGTACCCTGATTTATGGCAGCAACCACACCTATTTCTTTGATGTAAAGATCTCTTAAGAAGGAGGCAAATATCTTTTCATTCAAGAAAATAGATTGAATACCGAACAACAACGTCAAATTCACAGTAGGAGAAGAGAATTTTGCTCAATTTCTTAAAGCTTTGCACCATTTGCTACCTGAATTTGGCATTGAAGAGCCACCAGCTTGCGACTTTATCAATGCTATCTTGGACACCAGAGGAAGATGAAGACCTTGTGCGGTATGCTGTTGAAAGTACTCCGTTCCCTGAATTATCAAAGATATTTCAGAGAAGAAAAAAAGCCATAGAAGTTCGGATAGAAAAATTAAAACGAAAAAAACACTTTAAATAATAAAATTGAGGTAAACATACAACATCCCCAAAATGATAACCGATTGGCGCAAAATACCTTTCGTTCGCTTGATGTTGCCATTTCTATTAGGCATTTTAATGGCAATTTATATGCAAAGCATCCCTCAGATGTTTGTTATGATATTCCTTTGTCTTTCATTTTCATCCATTTTTATTTTCATATATTATAAACCCAGTTTCCGCTATAAATGGTTATTAGGCATCCCCCTCAGTATTGTTCTGTTTTTGATGGGTTATCAACTCACTTACCTTAAAAACGAGTTGAATTATCCTATCCATTTTCAGAGTATTTTGAAGCAAAATGAGCATTATATAGTAGGTATCGTAACGGATAAAATAGAAAAAACAGATTATTGGCGGCTCACTGTAGCGGTGAATGCATTAGGTAAAAAAGTGGATTCTCTGACTAATTGTAACGGCAATTTACTTATTTACTTAAAAAAGGATTCCCTTAATACCCCCCCTCAGTATGGTGACCTCATTTTATCAAAAACGGCTATTCAAATCATGCAGCCGCCCAAAAATCCCGAAGCTTTTGATTTCCGACAATACTGGCATCTACAAAACATTCATTATCAATGTTTTATAAAATCCGATAACCTTAAAATATTGACTAACAATCAAGGCAATCCGATTATGGCAATGGCTTTGAGTTGGCAAAGTCAATTTATCCAAATTTTAAAAAAACATCTGACCACTGAAAATGAATTCGCCGTAGGTGCTGCCCTCTTGCTCGGGAGTAAAGATGCCATCAGCGAAGATATTCGCAATGCTTATGTAGAGACGGGCGCGATGCACATACTCGCTATTTCAGGTATGCATATTTTATTAATTTTCAAGCAATTAGAATGGCTTTTGAATTTATATAAATCTGGAAACCGCCGTTGGCGTTGGACA
This sequence comes from Saprospiraceae bacterium, assembly GCA_043747725.1. GTDB lineage: Bacteria > Bacteroidota > Bacteroidia > Chitinophagales > Saprospiraceae > JAAFJT01. The sequence goes on along the minus strand of JAYTON010000165.1, from coordinate 1,558 downwards.
AAAACCATCATTTTAATTACTTTGATTGCCTTATTTGCTTTGCTCACAGGCTTAGGCGCAAGCGTCATGCGAGCAGCCGTGATGGCAGGCTTTCTGGCTATCGGAAAAGCTATGAAGCGGCGAGCAAATGTATTCAATGTTTTAGCGGCATCTGCCTTTACGTTATTGCTCTGGAATCCTTACTGGTTGATGGACGTGGGGTTTCAATTGTCGTTCACAGCAGTTATTGGCATTGCACTATTTGCTGATAAATTCAGTAAGATTTTTATTTTGCAAAACAAATTGTTACGCTGGGCATGGTCGAATATCTCCATCGGCTTAGCAGCACAATTGGCGGTCACCCCCATTTCGCTCTATTATTTCCATCAATTTCCAACCTATTTTTGGCTTTCTGGACTATTAGCAGGTGCTGTTGCAGACATTGCTTTAATGTCTGGAGTGGTGTTAATAATGGTTGATAAAATCCCTCTTCTGGGGTGGGCTGTAGGGAAAATTTTATTTGGTGCACTGTGGATGATGAATAATTTCATTTTCATTATTCAAAAATTACCGTTTAATCTCCTCGAAGGATTTTGGTTATCATCATGGGCAGTAGGCATGATATATTTAGCCCTGTTTGGGGTTGTTCAAGTCATTAAAACTCGAAAATTGCGTTTGCTCTTTTACCCCCTCAGTATATGCATCGTTTTAGCAAGCATGTATGCGTTTTCAGATATTAAAAGCCATACCAATCGGCAGCTAATTATTTATGATATTTCCCGAAATTCTGTTGTTGAAATCATTGAAGGAACAAATTGTTATAGATTTTATGAAAAATTTTCAAAAAATTTTCAGAGTAAAAACAGAATAAAATTTGCTACCCAAAACTATCATAATGCATTGAAAATTAATACATTAAATGAATTTAATTTTAACGAATATGTGTTAAATAATAAATTTATATACCGCAATAGGTGTATGAAAATAGGGGGTATAGAGGTACTACTACTTGACAGGATGCCAAAAATAGGCTTAACTTTGAGTAATTGTTTTGTGGTAGTACATAATAATCCAAAATTTGACATACGTCATTTGAAACAAATTATTGCTTTTCGACAAATTATTTTTGATGGTTCGAATAGCAAATGGCGCGTTGAAAAATGGAAAAAAGAATGTGTGGATTTAGGTATTGATTACTACGATGTTTCAGAAAAAGGTGCTTGGATTTATCAATTTTAAAACAAAATTTTATTTGTATTTAAAATTTAATAAACTGAACGACTTGATTAAGGCAACAAAACAAACATACATAACGTGAGAAAAATTTTGGCAAATTACTTTTATTATTCCCGTAGCGAGCGCAATGGTATAATATTATTAACGGCATTGTCGTTAGCAATTTTAGTAATCCCGAAAGTTTTCTCAATTTATAAAGAACCGGCTATCCCTATTGATTATCGTGCTTTTGAAAATGAGATTTTAGCCTTCCAAAATAGCCTGCCACCCGAAAATACTGAGGGAGTAAAGGCTTCCAAAATAAGTGAATCGGAGTTATTCGCTTTTAATCCAAATACAGCCA
>JAYTON010000164.1:0-5235 GCA_043747725.1 Saprospiraceae bacterium | reverse complement strand
TTAATCACCGCGCTATCCATGTTTGGCTGGCTATAAATGGCAGCAATGTTGAGGCAGAAAATGCAACAAAAGAGTTTTAATTTCATAGTTATTGTTTTTTTAGATGAATTTTTAATAAAAAATAAAAATATTTAACACAATTTATGGATGTTAATTGAACAATATATCAGATGTTTTTTTACACATAGTTCACAGTAGAACACATAGACTGTATGTGCAAACTATGTGTCCTACTGTGAACTATGTGTAAAAAAAAACAACTTTCATACATGTTTGCTTTTGTGTTTTTTACTTATAAACTCTATGTTAAAGTCTCGGCGTCCCAGGCTTCATCGGCTTATCAAAAGTCTGAACGCCTTGCACTTTTACTTTGCGTTTATACACTTTATCCACGCTCGTTGCATACATAATATCAAAATTAGCACCGCCAAAGCACAAGTTAGAAACTTGCCCAATACTCGGAACGGGTATAATCGCATTTACTCGACCCAATTGATCCAGCACTTGAATACCTGAGAGTGAGGTGACATAAACACGCCCATCTTTATCGCATTTCAAGCCATCTGACCAAGCATTTTCATCCGTATCGCGGACATGCAGCCAACCGAAGCGTTGTTTATTCGCCAATTTACCATCTGCTTGAATTTGATAGACCCACACCCAATGAGAGGTAGATTCCGTAACATACATTTGAGTTTGGTCGGGCGAGAGGCAAAGACCATTGGCAAATTTAATCCCTTCGTCAACCACCAATCTTTCTCCATTGGGTCTGAGAAGATATATTTTGCTTGGTTTTTCTCTGCCATCGGGCTGAGTGATATAAATGTTTCCATTTTTTGCAATTAAAATATCATTCCCTACAAGACTATCTGCCAATACAGTTGCTTTCAATTGTTTATCATAGCTAATCACCTGTTTAACTGTACAGCCCCAACCACTTGTTATCGTAATCATTTGACCATCAGATGAAAAGGTCGTACCACTGGCACATTTAGAGTCGAAAGGTAGCAATTCCACTTTGCCATTTAAGCCCACTTTGTAGGTTTTAGCATTCGGAATATCTTGAAAAAATACTTCTCCTGCGGCATTGGCAATCACCCCCTCAGTAAATTTATACCCTTCACCAACCAATTCCCAACCTTTGTCATCAGTTGGAAAAATAGCGGTTAAAAATGGATTTTTAGTTGTGCCTTTGGCAATCGGTTTCGGATAATCTTTCCATAACCACCGCATGGCTTCGGGGAAAATAGCCGTGCCGTGCTTGCCACTGTGTCCGCCCTCGCCCCATGTATGATTGACGTCATAGCCTGAAAAAATCAAGGCGCGTTCCATTGTTTCATTGGCTTTCCACCAATCGCCACCGTAGATATTGAGGTCATTTGAGCCGTCTTGTAGAAAAATACGGATGGGTTTGGGTTCATATTTTCTGATAAGGGTAGGGTAGCGGTCAGCACCCCTCAGTCCAACGTATGTTCCAATGGCACTGAACACCCTTGAAAAGGCATCGGGACGTTCCCAAGCGGCTGTGAAAGCACACACCGCCCCACTGCTTGAGCCACCAATCGCGCGGTCATTCCCATTTTTAGACAAGCGAATAGACCGACCATCGCTCGTCTTCAATTTTTCAACTTCGGGGAGTATTTCATTTAAAATAAAACGTGCATAAGCATCCCCCAAACCATCGTATTCAAAACTTCGATTGAATCTATCTAAAGCCGTTGCTGTATCGCTCGCACGGACACGACCGGGCATGACAAATACACCAATCGTAATCGGCATTTCTTTTTTATGAATCAAATTATCAAAAACCGTCGGTGCTTTCCACTGAATGCCATCTTGATTGACATAGACGCAAGCAGGTGTTTCAGGCTTGTATTGTGCAGGGACATACATCCAATACTCACGCCAAGTGCCGGGGAATATCTTTGAATTGTCGAAACTGAGTTTGATGATTTCGCCTTTTGGTACACCGGCTTGCTCAATGGAGGCAGAGTCTTCAGGATAGTTTTCTGTTGTCGTTTGAGCAAACAAAGCAGTGTGCCCAATGAAGAGGACGAGGAAAAGTCGTTTTTTCATTGTCGTTATTTAGTTTTGACGACAATAATATTAATAAAATGGGAATTAAAGGTATTTTGTCTTAGTTTTTTGAAGATTGGCGAGAATATCCATTTGTGATGCAGATTTAAGTGTTATGACATCGAATTGATTAGAGCGCAATTTGTTCATTATCCCGATTGCCAAATACCCCTCAGTAGGAGAGAGGATATTCTCGAATTTGTAGCCCAGACCGTTCAAAAAGAACAGGTATCCTCTTGGCGATTTGAGATTAAAGAGGCTGAGATTTTTTTTTACTAGATTTTATGAAATACCCATTGGACTGACTTCTATCAAATAAAAATCAGCCCAACAGATATATTCTATTCTTTAACAATTTTCTTTCTAATCAATTCATTATCAATATAGCATTCCAAAAAGTACAATCCTTTAGGAAGTGAAGCAATATTGAGTTGATTAATATCATTTTCGAGGGTTTTTGACAGCCAAATGCGCCCAATACAATCCATGATTTTCACATCGTGTTTATCAGTCGCCGAAGTTTCGATGGTGATGCTTTCCTTTGCTGGATTAGGATAAAGCATGACTTCTGCCAATCCTTTCAAATCCACCATTTCTACTTTTGAATATTCATATTTGCCATCAAAATTGACTTGTTTGAGACGATAATAGTTGTAACCTTTAGTGGGCGAGGAGTCAATAAAGGTATAATCTTGTTTCTTATATGACGCCCCTTTGCTATTGACTCTACCGATTTCCTTGAACATTTTACCGTCTTTACTGTGTTCAATGGCAAAATGTTGATTATCGGATTCAGTAGCGGTAGTCCATTCAAGGTGGCTTTGATTACCTAATTTTGACGCTTTGAATGTTGTCAACTCAACTGGAAGCACAGCGGAAACGGCTACAATATTAAAAGCTAAGTCAGTATTAGCCAATGGTAATACAAAACTTAGAATAATATCTATTATACCTATTTCAGTATACAAGAAAGATTGAACGGCTACGCCATTTGCATAGGAAGGGTTTGTACTATTTGCTTGTAAAGTAAGCGAAGTAGCATTTTGATCAGTCAATGTAAAAAGATAAACAGTACCATTTTGAATAGGCACATCCGGAATATTAATAGTAGTAGGGGTACCTGCTGCTAAGATAATTCCGGTCTGGGTGTATAAAGTATTTATATTTAACAACGCCTGTCCGTAAATTCTTAATGTAACATTAGAAGCTAAAAACTTTGAAGTTACAGTAATAGATTGAACAGTACCGGTACAATCAGCTAACCAATTTTGACCAACTGTCGGATTGGTTACTTCTTCACCAACGTTAGCACCTGATTGAGTAACTAAACCACTACATTGAGCAGATAAATTGATACAAAACGCATTGAACAGTAGAAAACTGATTGTTGAAAGGAGAAAGAATGTTTTTTTCATGATGTTTAAATTTTAAGATTGAAAAAATTTGGTTGATAAATTTTTCAAATACAGGATTCATCACGATGCTTATTTATTTACCTGCGATTAACTTAGTTTACAAATATATCATATTATTTTTTAAAATTCATATTATCTTTTAATACAAATATGTTAATGTGTTACAATTATGATTAAAACAAAATACCTCCTCAGTATTTCGAAAAATACTGAGGAGGTATTAGTATAAAAATATCTGTTGAAAATTAATAACCTAATAATTTCAACATAGACTCCGCATCTTGCTCTGCTGATTCGAGCCAATCTACTTGATTGCCATTTTCATCTATATCCACCAAAACGCGCTTAGGGGAGGGGAGGAGGCAATGTTTCACCCCGCCATAACCACTTAGTGCATCTTGATAAGCACCCGTGTTGAAAAAGCCTACATAGAGCATTTCCTCATTTTTTGAAAACTTAGGCATATAAACCATATTTAAATGCGCTTCCGAATTGTAATAATCCGCATTATCGCAACTCAATCCGCCGACGTTGACGCGGGTGTATTCTTTATTCCAGTGATTGACTGGCAATAAAATATAACGTTCGTTAATTGCCCAAGCATCAGGAATAGTCGTAATTAAGGAATTATCCACCATATACCACAACTCACTGTCATTTTGTTGCTTTTGACCAATCACACCAAGCACTGTAGCACTGCTTTCACCGACTGTATATTTTCCAAACTCCGTATAAATATCGGGTTGAGCAACGCCTTCATCATCGCAATACGTTTTGATGGTTCTGACAATTTCGCTAATCATGTAAGCGTAGTCGTATTCAAAATTCAAAGAGTTGGCAATCGGTAAGCCACCACCAATATTGAGAGAATCCAAATCAGGGCAATAATGCTTGAGCTGACAGTATAATTTGATAGCTTTGCGTAATTCCGACCAATAATAAGTCGTGTCCTTAATACCTGTATCCACAAAAAAGTGGAGCATCTTGAACTTAAATTTGGGGTTAGTCAAAATTTTATCTTTCACAAAATTGACAATCCGCGTATGCCGAATACCTAAGCGAGAGGTATAAAACTGAAAATTAGGTTCTTCCTCTGTCGCCACGCGCACACCAATATTGCAAGTCTTCACGATATGAGCATCATACAAATCAATCTCATCGCGATTATCACAAATAGGAATCACGTTGGTAAAACCCAAACTATTGACCAAATGCGCAATTTTATGCACATATGAGGCATCTTTATAACCGTTGCAAACAATGGTCTTGTCTCTATTGATTTTACCATCTTGAAACAGTTTCTTTATAAGGTCAATATCAAATGAAGAAGAGGTTTCAATTTGTACATTATTTTTCAAAACTTCATCCAAAACAAAGCGAAAATGGGAACTTTTAGTGCAATAACAATAAAAATACTCTCCATTGTAGTTCAAATCGTCTATGGCATTATTGAACCATTTTTTGGCATTTTGTATCTGTTGACTGATACGGGGGAGGAAGGTCACCTTCATCGGCGTACCGTATTTTTGGATTAAATCATACAAGTTTATGCCGTGAAATTGAAGGCAATTATCTTGCAAAGTGAACTCATCTTGCGGAAAATCGAAGGTTTGGTCCACCAAGTCAAAATAAGAGTTTTTCATTGATTATCAATCAGTTATAGAATGTGAAACCATCATTGTTTAATGCTTTTTGAAAAGCGATTGCAAAGGTAACTTTTCCAAAAAAATATTTATGAAAAAAT
>JAYTON010000163.1:0-3532 GCA_043747725.1 Saprospiraceae bacterium | reverse complement strand
CAAGCACCCCCTCAGTATGCAGTAATTTATGCATCTTTTCGGCATATTGAGGGCGCATTTTAGGATCTAATGCACAGAAAAAAGTCTGTTCAATAATCAAATCAAACTGTCCATTTAGTTGAAAAAAATCACCGATTATTAATTGGCTTTCAGGAAATTCAGGCACATTATTTTTATAGCGACTGATTGCCTCTTCTGCCCAATCGCATACAAATACGTTGTGAAAACCTTGCGCACATAAACACGCTGCCTCATGACCACTGCCCGCGCCCGGAATCAAAATTTTCAAATTTTTATCCGTTTTCATTTCTATCAAATGGTCAATAAATGCTTTAATCGGCATTGTAATCGCTCCTGTATCCCATCCTATTTCGCCCGTTTGATAGCGATTTGCCCAATAATTTTTATCTAAAATCATGATTTTTTTTCGTTAATTGTTATTTGTGCTAATAATTAGGTGAAAATAATAAACAAAATATTTAAATACTGAGGGGGTACACTTAAATTTACATTTTATCATCTAAATAAAAATTCATCTAACACCTATTATTATGAAACTCTACAACACCCGCCAAGGCATCATCATTGAAGCCGATTCAAAATTCTATCTATCGCCTCAGACAGATTGGGACACCTACATCAATCGTGACAATTTGTATGAGGTTGTGGCTGTTGAAATGGCAACCTTGAACCCTACTCATTTTAAGGGTTTAGCTTCAATTGATGTGCTTGCGCCGATTGGGCAGCAGGAGGTTTGGGCAGCGGGTGTGACGTATCTCAAAAGCCGTGAAGCGCGGATGGAAGAATCTAAAAATGCTGGTGGCGGCGATTTTTATGCGCGCGTGTATGATGCTGATCGTCCTGAAATCTTCTTTAAATCAACGGCTGCGCGCACTGTCGGTTCGGGGGCAGAAGTCTTTATTCGCCGCGACTCAAAATGGAATGTGCCTGAGCCAGAGTTAGCACTTTTTGCTACCTCGAGCGGTAAAATAGTTGCCTATACATGTGGCAATGACATGAGTTCGAGGGATATTGAAGGTGAAAATCCCCTGTATTTACCTCAAGCCAAAAGTTATGATGGTTCTACGGCATTGGGTCCATGTCTGTATGTGCCTCAGAAGCCCATTCATCCTGAAACAGGTATTCAAATCATCATTTATCGCAATAAAATGAGTGTATTTTCAGGCAATATCCTCATTAATCGAATGAAACGCCAACACGACGAACTCATCGGTTATTTATTCAGAGAAATGTCATTTCCAAAAGGTGTTTTTTTGATGACAGGAACTGGTTTGGTGCCGCCCAATGATTTTACATTAGCAATTGGAGACGTAATAGAAATTATGATTGATGGGATTGGGATTTTAAGGAATACCGTGGCGCAACGACCACTTTAGTTGAGGCATGTTGTTTTCTTTTGAGGCGTTGCTGACGATATTCATCTAAACAAATGGAAGGTTCATTGCGGCTTTTGACCTCGTCATAAAGCTTTATATGCTCTAATTCTTCAAGTTTTTCGAGTATATCGAGATATATTTTCATAAGTATCACCACAGCCGATTTCTCCACCTTTGTCATTTATTATAAATTGGACAGAAGACAGGTTCATTTTTTTAATTTTTTTACAAATATAAAGTTAATTCTTGGGATTACATCTATATTCAACTTTATACAGAGGGAAATTGCTTTCTCTTTAGGATTGTGTTAGTATACTGAGGGGTATGTCATTTTTTTGTTTAATTAATTTATTAAAAGATTAAACAAAAGGAGAACCAAATCCTCATTAGGCTGTTTATAAAGTTGGTTATCAAATTTTGAGATGCTTTATTAAAATTCTTTGTAATTGACAATTTTATAACACTTTCAAATTTTAAAAAAACAGGTTATATGACACCAAACACAATTTTGTTGGATTCGATGATGATTGATGATGATATTTTGACTTTGACGGATGATGAAATCGGCGACGATCACATTATGACCTCTGTGGAGACACCCATGCACGCCGAGGCTTTCAATCTTACTGATGATGAAAAAATGCATAAAATCGCTTATCATTTCAAGGAAATTATGCACACTTTAGGACTTGATTTGACAGATGACAGCCTCAAAGGAACGCCCAATCGAGTGGCTAAAATGTATGTAAAAGAAATATTCAGTGGTTTAAATCCATCTAACAAACCTAAAGTAGCTTTATTCGACAACAAATATCAATACAACGATATGCTCGTTGAAAAAGATATTACGTTTTTCTCTAACTGCGAACACCATTTTGTACCGATTATTGGCAAAGCCCACGTGGCTTATATGTCGAGTGGCAAAGTGATTGGCTTATCCAAACTCAATCGGTTGGTGCAATTTTTCGCCAAACGTCCACAAGTGCAGGAGCGCCTGACTATGCAAATCGCTAAGGAACTGCGTACGGCACTCGGCACGGATGATATTGCTGTGGTGATAGATGCCAAGCACTTGTGCGTATCCTCACGCGGTGTGCAGGATGTGAATAGCAGCACCATAACAGCGTATTATGGCGGTCGTTTTAAAGAGGAAAGCAGAAAAAATGAGTTTTTAAAATATTTGCAACTATCAGCTGACTAAGTTAAAATAGACTTACTTTTAAGTTTAAAAACCCTTGTGAATTTCGATTCCACAAGGGTTTTATCATTTTAGGCAAATTCAAATGACAATAAAGAAATGTAAAGATTAAACTCATTATATTTGCAGCCCTAATTAAAAAATAGGATTTACTAATTATTATAATTCATTGACAATCAATTATTTATCAACAGTTTAAGATGAAAAATATTAAGGTTTTTAAATTTGGCGGTGCTTCGTTGCGCGATGTGGACAACATAAAAAACGTATCGTCTATTTTAAAAAAATATGCCGATGACAGCCTCGTCATCATCGTTTCGGCAATGGGCAAAACGACCAATGCGCTTGAAGAAGTCGTCGCTTCGTATTTCGAGCGCGATGGTAAAGCATTCGATATTTTGAATAAAATCAAGGCAAATCATTACGCCATTATGGATGTGCTTTTTGATAAAAACGATGACGTGTATGCGCATGTGAACGATACTTTCGTAGAGGTAGAATGGGTTTTGGAAGATGAGCCGCACGATGCTTACGATTATATTTATGATCAAATTGTCTCTATCGGTGAAATTGTCTCTTCAAAAATAATGTCGGCTTACCTCAATAAAGAAGGTTTGAAAACCACTTGGCTCGATGCCCGCGATGTTTTAAAAACAGATGAAACTTGGAGAGAATCTGTAATCCATTGGGAATCAACGATTTATAACGCTCAAACGCAAGTAAAACCCTTACTTAAAAACGGTGGCTTCGTGATGACGCAAGGTTTTATCGGTTCTACAAAAGATAATAATACGACGACATTGGGGCGCGAAGGTTCGGATTATTCAGCCTCTATTTTTTCACATTGCTTGGATGTAGCAGGTATGTATATTTGGAAAGACGTGCCGGGCGTACTGAGCGGTGACCCTCGTATTTTCAAAAATGTCGTCAAATTAGA
>JAYTON010000162.1:0-3690 GCA_043747725.1 Saprospiraceae bacterium | reverse complement strand
ATCCAAAAAAACATCTGCGCTACGTCTTTAGGCTTCTCGCTCCACTCTTCACCTTTGACGCAATATTTCTCACAATTTTTAGCAAAAATCAAATAATCTACTACTTCAGTACAGCCATTTTCTTTTATGACTTGGGCAAAAGTATTGTCTTGCAATTCATAAAAAACATCTTTTTTACTGTACCGATTAGTGGTCTCTCTCAAGTCTGCTAATTCATCAATGCCCGTATCATATAATATTTTATCAATATCAGATGAGTCAGGAATGTTGCAAAATCGTCCGCGCCACTCGCCGATATTATCGTCAATTTCAGGCTCCCGTTTTTCCAGCATTAAATAATTACTCAAAATGCCGTAGCCCATCAAATAGGGTGCGTAATCCGATTGCGATTCCATAATATCGGTATGGATAAATGAATAATTTTTAAGCGATATGCCACAGTCGCTGACAACCGTTCTGATGGGTACGACGATTAAAAAAAGCGTTGCTAATAATGCTGCAACAAAAAGTTTTTTATTGAAAACGATGGGTAATATTTTCCAGTTCTTCATAGCGTATGCGTTGGAGCGTAACAGAATCTAAATGGTAAAAAATGATTGTAAGTTGTTGATTATTAATGTTTTGTGCAATTATATCGGCTGCTTTTTGTAAAATATTGACCTGTCTTGAGTCAGTATTTTCAATGCGAATCTCATCATCTTTGTATAAATAAAAGCCTTTTAGATAAGTATTTTTTAAAACTTCAAAATGATTGTCCTTTTTTTCGATAAAATACTGAGGGGGGTATTGCAATTCATCTTTTGTTAAATTATTAATCAATTTCACGACCTCGCCATCTCGTATCACAACACCCCAACTGAAAATCGGTAATGCCACATCTAATTTTAAAGGATAATCTTCCAATTTTGACACGTAAGATTTCAAAATTTCAATGTCTAAAATTGAGTTTTGTGTTTTCGCATCCTCCAAATTGCCCATATTATAAGCCATCAAAACACCTGCATCTACAGGCGGAACGCCCGTTTTCTCCTTGAATTTCACCTGATGCAAGCGAATAGTGGCTGATATTTTTTTATTAGAAACGATTTTTAATTTCTTTAAAAAAGAAAAAAAACGCTCGCGTGTAGTGGCTGTCCAATCACAATCTATTTGGATTTCATTAAAATTGTCCCCCTCCTGCCACGCTCTGCTCGCAGTGACAACTGATTTAGTTTTCAAAGAAATTGTCTCAAAAATTAATTTTACCAGCGTATCTACTTGATTATCAGCGAGTTGTGTAAAGGTTTTATTGGTTATAAAAATAGTTGGTATAATTTCCCAATCTGTTTTCTCCAATGAATCTACTACCGCTATCGGTTTGGGGAAATGGCTGGCATCATCCCAATCTACATCAAATAAGCGCACATATAACTTATTGATTTTCAATTGCTTACAATAGTTTTTCTCGAAATCTGTCAAATGAAAATCTGTTTTCCAATGATAAAAAGAGGTATTCACTTGGCGCGGCTGTTTTTGACAACCGAAGAAAAACACGAGCTCTACAAAGCTGAGTATAATGATGACTTTTTTTTTGAAAAACATTGTCTGATTCATAAAATAATTCTACCTTTGCACCGCTTTTGACAAAATACAGTCCGAAAGTTAAGAAGAATCATTAAAGAATATCAAAAATAAAATCGGAGTACGATGAAAAGAACATTTCAACCATCAAGAAGAAAACGCGCTAACAAGCACGGCTTCCGCACGCGGATGGAGACCAAAAACGGTCGTAAAGTATTGGCACGCCGCCGCGCGAATGGTCGCTGGAAATTAACAGTTTCCGACGAAAAACGCCTTAAATAATGATAAATGATGAGTGATGAATGATGAATAGGTCAAGATACCCATTGAAATTATCATTCATCATTCATTGTGAATCATTTAAAAAATGAAATTCTACAAAGAAGAACGCCTTAAAAGTACAAAAATCATCTCTCGCCTTTTCAAAGAGGGTCGTTCTTTTAGTTGTTATCCACTTCGCTTAGTTTTTCTGGAAGTAGTCAATGACGCCCCGATTGCCCCCTCCGAAAACACGGAGCAGGGAACGCTCTTGCCGATGGCACAACCGCCATATCCTATTCAATTCTCTTTGACCGTTCCTAAAAAGAATTTCAAACGCGCCGTTGATCGCAATGTGCTGCGCCGTCGCCTACGTGAAGCCTATCGCTTGAACAAAATATCCTTATATAATTTTTTAAATGACCATCCTGACGCCGTTGTACTGAGGGGTAAGCAATTTGCGTTTATGGTGATGTATGTAGCAAAAGAAGAATTGCCTTATGAAGAAATCGAAAAGGGTATGAAAAAAATGATTTCTAAATTTCGGAGGGAAGTGTTTGGTTAAAAAACAGCGTATCTTTGAATGCTAACGTTTTTAAAATTCAACTTGCTGAAACTCTTTCGGCTCATAAATTCGTTTTACTATGCGCCTAACTTTACTCATATTATTATTATCTCTCACCACAACGGCTTTTGGACAAAAAGTTCTCAAGCTCGATACGCCTAAAAATCCATCGAAAGCAGCATACTATATTGGCTCGCGCATTATTTTCAAATTGGAAGATACAAAAGGTAATAATATTTGGTATTCCGAAATTATCAAGGATTTTGATACAGATAGGGGCATCATTGTCTTTGAAAACTGGCAAATCCACTTCGATGACATTATCGGATTGCGTAATCCATACGCTCATCGCGGTGCTAAAGTGACGGCGCGAATGCTTCAAGGCTTTGGTGTGGGCTTAATCTTATTTTCGACGCTCGGCAGGCTTTCGCCCGATTGCCCGAATTGTAATGAAGCTTTAGTTGTGGGCGGCGGTTCACTATTGGTTGGTTGGATTATTGATAAATTGTCAGGTGTTAAAAACTATAAAATCGGCAAAAGAAATAAGCTACATTTGCTTGATTTGACGCCTAAACCTTCGGATTTGCCTGTAAAAGTGTAGTGCGGATAGTATCGCGGAACTCCAGTTCCGCATTCCAAACGGCAATGCGGAACTGGAGTTCCGCGATACAATGTTACTTCATCAACTCCCCTACACGCCAAACTTCCTCAAAAGAATTATACAACGGCACAGGTGCCAACCTAATCACGTTCGGCTCTCGCCAATCGCAAATCACCCCATTTTCAGCCAAATAATCAAACAGTTTTTTACCGTTGTTGTCCGTCAGAATGGATAGTTGAGTGCCACGCTCCGCCGATACTGAGGGGGTAATTATTTTGAAATCATTCGATGACTGTTCTAATAAAAAAGCTAAATAAGCCGTCAATTTCAAGGCTTTTTCTCTTAAAACAGCCATGCCACCCGCTTTTTTGAAAATTTCTAAACTGGCTTTATGCATCGCTAAAGGAATAATTTGAGCGGTTGAAATCTGCCAACCTGCTGCACCTTGCATGGGTATAAAGCCTTTTTCCATCTTGAAACGTTGCCCTTCATCATGCCCCCACCAACCTGCAAAACGAGGTAATTTTTCAACAAAATGTTTTGAATGAACAAATGCGCCGCTCACACCACCGGGACCCGAATTGAGATATTTATAAGTACACCACACCGCAAAATCCACGTTCCAATCGTGTAGATTGAGGGGTACATTGCCCGCTGCATGCGCTAAATCGAAGCCTACTTGCGCCCCTACGCGATGTCCTGCTTC
>JAYTON010000161.1:0-7298 GCA_043747725.1 Saprospiraceae bacterium | reverse complement strand
ACGTCCTTTAAATAGGCTAAAATCAATACCTACGTTTTGGGTCGTAGAAGATTCCCACTGCAAATCCGGATTACCAATCGTATTAGGTCTATAACCGAATGCTGCTGTTGTATTCCACGCATAAGCTGTTCGGCTCAATAAACCTTGTGTTTGGTAAGGAGCAACTGCTTGATTACCAACAGCACCATAACTGACACGTAGTTTTAATAGGTCAAGCCATTTTGAGCCTTTCAAGAAATTTTCATTGGCGATATTCCAACCTAAAGCAAGACCTGGGAAGTTACCATATTTTGTGTTCACCCCAAAAGGACTTGCTCCATCACGGCGTAAAGTCGCTGTCAATAAATACTTACCATCATAATCATAATTAACACGACCCATGAATGAGTTTATCGTCCGTTCAATCAAATTACTACCAACACCTAATACGGTACTGGCATTACCTAAATTGTTAAAACCTTGGGTTTCGGCAGGAACACCTTGAACAGAAATATTATCCGATACAAATTTATCTTTTTGAATAGAATGTAAAGCTGTTAAACCCAGATTATGTTTGCCAAAAGCTTTATTGTAATTGACAATATTTTCGAGTAGCCAGTTGAAACCAATCCGGTCGTTTGTGGAAGCTAAGGCTTCCCCGCCTTTTCTATCGTTTGTGAAAGCACCTACAAAACGACCTGCCCGTTGAATAGTAAAATCAGGTCCAAAGTTGACACGATAACTCAAACCTTCGGCGAGTTTCAATTCAGCATACAAGCTATTAAAAATTCTATATCTCTTTGTTTCATCTATCTGAGCACCTGGTACAATTTCAGCCAAAGGATTTGTCAATAAGGCATCATTTGTTGGTGCAAAAATGATGTTACCTAAACTGTCACGCGCTTTACCTAATGGATTTTGCGATAGTGTAAAGCCGTAAGGATTTAGGTTTGCTCCATTGCGAACACTATACATTGTGTAAGAGGACAAACCCACTTTCAATTTGTCATTGATATTGTGGTCAATATTGGCACGAAGCGACATTCTGGTATAATCCAAACCATAAGAAATGCCCTTGTCTCTAAAAAAGCTGCCTGAAATATAGAAAGCAGTTCTTTCATTGCCACCTTGTACACCCAACGAATGATTTTGTTGGAATCCTTTCTGCAAAATCATATCTTGATAATCTGTTGTCCTACCTTCAGCGATCCCATTTAATTCAACCGCTTCAAACAATTTAGAATCTGCGAAAGCGTCCGATTTCCCAGTCGGCACAGGATTGCCCGCAGCATCTTTATATGTGCTACCTGACACAATACCTCGTCGTGATTCACGGATATATTCCGCAAATTCAGGACCTGTAAATAGGCGTATTTTATCAAGTGCTTGTGTAGAACCAATATAAGTGTCGTAGCTAACAGTTGTCTTTTTCTTTCCGCCAGTGCTACCCCTTTTGGTTGTAATCAAAATAACACCATTTGCACCCCGTGCGCCATAAATAGCCGTTGCGGTGGCATCTTTCAAGATTTCTAATGATTGCACATCATTGGGATTAAGGTCTTCATAACCGCCAGACAAAGCAATACCATCTACAACATAAAGCGGGTCATTGCTCGCTCTGAAAGAACGGCGACCACGTACCCTAATAGTAGGAACACTACCCGGTTTACTACCCGATTGGGACACGTCAATACCAGCTACACGACCTTGTAAAGCTTGAGCGACGTTCGTGATAGGCATTTCTGTAATTTGCCTTGCAGAAATAGAAGAAATCGCCCCCGTCAATTGACTTTTTTTCTGCGTACCATAGCCTACGACGACTAACTCGCCCAAAGCAGCAGCATTTTCCGATAATAAAATATCAATAACGTTTTTAGTACCCACGTTTATCTCCTGCGCATCAAAGCCCACATAACTGAACACCAATGTCGCATTATTAGCCGCTTGTAAACTGAATGTACCATTGTCATCTGTAATACCACCTTGTGTCGTTCCTTTTACAACCACACTTACCCCAATGAGGGGACTACCTGTAGCATCCGTAACTTTACCCGTTATTTGCCGGGTCTGAGCCATTGCCATCTGACAACTTGCCAAAAGTGTCAGCGCCAGCACCAATCTTTGTAATAATTTTTTCATAATTCCGGAATGTTGTTTAGTTAAAATAGTTTAGAAAATGTGAGGTAATTGAAAAAAACAAAATTTTATTTGGAAAAATAATTGCCTTCTAATTTAATCATTCAAAATTCGACATAATTCTTGAATAATAGTTCAAATTTGTATTATAAATCTACGCAATCGTTCCCGATACTGAGGGGGGTGCGCTTTTTATTATCATATTATTATTATAAAAGCACCTTTATCTACCTTTTTAGAAGAATTGTAAACGCTCCAATATGGGTTCTATATTGAAAAATAGAGTTTAAATAAAATTTTTAATGGGAAAATGAAGCAAATTCAGAACAAATATCTAAAAATCTCTTCTATACTTATACTGAAATTTTATCCATTTCTGATACTTATTTGACATTGAGTTCTTATTTTATAGCATTTACTCATTATTTTTATAAATTTTTCATGAAATGAAGCCTATCAGAAAATATTTTCAAAAAGTGTCTCATAATGACACCTTTCAAACACCCAACTGGGGTGTCACTATTTTCGATTTGGGTCATCATATCCACCCACCCAATACCAGCTATCCCGACAAGCAACACCCTAATGGCTATTATTTCGATTGGGAAAAAGGGCGCGTTTTAGAAGAATTTCAATTGCTATATATTGCTCATGGTTCGGGTGTGTTTGAAAGTGAAGGCGTCCAGCCTACCCACGTAGAAGCGGGTACCGCATTTTTATTGTTCCCCAGTGTTTGGCATCGATATAAGCCTTCAGAAAGCACAGGATGGGAAGAGTTTTGGGTCGGTTTCAAAGGACCTTATGCCGAATATTTGATGCAACAAGGCTGTTTTAACCCCAACTCACCCCTGATTAGCATCGGGTTGAATGCTGAATTGCTACAAGTTTTTATGCATATTATCAATGCTGTTCAGACAGAAGATGGTGAAGAAAAAGAAACCCTACGCTCTTGCCTCACCATTCAGTTATTGGCTTTGGTCTATGCCTCTGCTTTGCAAAACAAGCCTGAAAAATCAGAACGCAGTCAAATCATCCAACGCGCCCGTTTTTTAATTCATGAAAATGATGAAAAAGCCATGGATATGCCCCAATTAGCGGAGCAACTCAACGTCAGTTATGCTTGGTTTAGGAAAGAATTTAAAGAAGCGGTCGGCATTTCACCCGGTCAGTACCACCTCAATGTACGGCTCAATCGAGCGAAAAGACTGCTGCGCGAGAGCGACACACCCATCGGTCAAATAGCCTATCAAACAGGTTTCGAGTCAGAATTCTATTTTTCGCGCATTTTTAAAAGCAAATCAGGTATTTCACCCTTGCAATTTAGGCGGATGCCTGTTTCGGGGCTGGAGATTTAGGGTTTTACTGAGGGGGGTACTCCGTAATAAACGGCTCAAAATTCCCTGTATGAATGACATTAAATGTGGCATCGGGATAGCTTTTAGCGAAAGCAGTCGGCACTTTCGTTTTTTTATCTTGCCATTTAAATTCGTAGGCATCTAACTGTCCATTGGCATCTTCTAAATAATCAATTTCGACTTGTTCTTGCGTCCGCCAAAAATATTGATTGGGGCGCAAACCTCTGGATTGTAGAAATTTAAGGCGTTCAACGATGATGAAATTCTCCCAAATCGCTCCCTTGTCAGTTCGCAATTCAATGGGTTGATATTGCTGAATGAGGCTGTTGCGAATGCCTATATCGTAGAAAAAAATCTTATTCTTTTTCCCGATTTCATTCCTCAAATTGCGACTAAAAGGCAACAATCGAAATATAACAAAAGCCTTTTCAAGCAAATCAATATAGCGTTCGACGGTAGCGGAACTAATTTTGAGTTGATTGGCTAATTCATGGTAAGACACCAAATTCCCTATTTGCATAGCTAAAAGCCGGAGTAAACCCACTAAAATGTCTGCTTTTTTTAGGTTTTCATAAGCTAAAATGTCTTTAAATAAATAGCTACTGCTGAGGCTATCGAGCAATATACTCGCTTCTTCTTCAGAAGCAAAAGCAATTTCGGGATACATACCAAAACGTAGAAAATAATCCAAATGCGCCCGCCGTTCGCCTGAATTAAAGGCTTGCCCCATTTCTTCATACGAAAGCGGATAGATAGTGAAATGCAAAGCGCGCCCTGTCAAAGGTTCGGCGGTTCGATTCGCTAAGTCGAAACTGGATGAACCTGTGGCAACAATTTGCATATCCGGAAAAGTATCAATCAGTAATTTTAACACCAATCCAATATCGGGAACATTTTGAGCTTCATCCAAAACAATCATTTTTTTTGATCCAACAAATCGCTTCAATACCTGCGGCTCTCTGACGGACAGCCCCAACTGTACAGATGATATTTCGCAATTGAAATACGTCGCCTCATCGCCCAAAGGCGCCATCAATGCCCTGCACAAAGTCGTTTTACCAACTTGCCGCGCACCGTATAAAATCAATATTTTTCCTCGAAACAGCCATTTCTCTAAAATGGACTGCATAGAGCGTTGTAGTAGTTTTGACATCTTTACTTTAAATTTTAGGTACTAATTTTTAAACTTGACTTACAAAAATAGGACTAATTATCTGTTTTTAAAAATAAAATATTTTAAATCTAAGAATTTTCCTACTTTGTTTCATCATTATTTATAACACCTAAATTATGAAAATCAAACACCTCATCCTCTTTTTATGCCTTTTTACTGAGGGGGTCGCCTTCTCTCAAAAGCTGCTGGATAAAAAAGATATACTCGCTAAAATGACCCTAAGTAATGCGTTTTTTATGCAAAACTGGTCCGACCCCGGCAAAGAGCTTGTGCATGAAAAGGTGCGCCCTGCCAATATTTGGACACGCGCCGTTTATTATGAAGGCTTGATGGCACTTTACTCGATTGATCCTCAAAAAGCGTATTATGATTATGCTGTCCTTTGGGGTGAAAAACACAAATGGAACTTGCGAAACGGCACTAAAACCCGCAACGCCGACGATGAAGCCTGCGGTCAAACCTATATTGACCTCTATCTGATGGACAATCCTAAAGGGTCAAAACAGAAAAACCCTGAGCGCATAGAAACCATAAAAGCCAATATAGACACTATTTTAGCGGATAACCGCAACAATCATTGGTCATGGGTGGATGCGCTGCAAATGGCAATGCCTGTGATGGCAAAACTGGGGGTGCTGTACCATGACAATCGTTATTTTGAAAAAATGTATGCTATGTACGATTTCACTAAAAATCAGCACGGCGGCAAAGGGCTTTATAATCCGCAGGACAAGCTTTGGTGGCGCGATAAAGATTTCGTAGCCCCCTATAAAGAGCCCAACGGTGAAGATTGCTATTGGTCGCGCGGCAATGGTTGGGTGTATGCTGCCCTCGTACGTGTGCTGGATGTGATGCCCAAAAATGCGCCACACCGAGCCGAATATCTTAAAACATTCAAAGAAATGTCGGAAGCCCTCTACCCTATCCAACGTTCTGATGGCTTTTGGAATGTGAGCCTTCACGACCCAACGAATTATGGCGGTAAGGAATTGACAGGCACTGCCCTATTCACTTACGGCATGGCTTGGGGTATTCGCAAAGGCATTCTCAATAAGAAAAAATACAAACCGACTGTCATAAAAGCTTGGAATGCGATGGCTACTGAGGGGGTACATCCCAACGGTTTTTTGGGCTATGTACAAGGCACTGGTAAAGAACCGAAAGACAGCCAGCCCGTGACTTATACGTCTATTCCCAATTTTGATGATTTTGGTTTGGGCTGTTTTTTATTGGCTGGGAGTGAAGTGTATAAATTGTTATCCCAAAAATCATTTAATTAAAATTTAGAAAACAAACAACTCTAAGCAATCATGAAAAAATTAACCATCCTCTTTATTAGTACATTATTATTTACCTCCAATGTGTTTTCGCAATCAGATAAAATCCTGTGGTATAAAAAAGCCGCGCAGCATTTTGAAGAAAGCCTTGTTCTTGGCAATGGAAAACTCGGCGCAACAGTGTTTGGTGGCGTGGCATCCGATAAAATATATCTCAACGATGCGACTTTGTGGACGGGCGAGCCTGTCAATGCCAATATGAATCCAGAGGCTTATAAAAATATACCCGCTATCAGAGCCGCCCTCGCCAATGAAGATTATAAATTAGCGGACTCCCTACAAAGAACCGTGCAAGGCAAATTTTCAGAATCTTATGCACCCCTCGGGACGCTTTTTATTGAAACGGAACTGGCGGATAATGCCTCCAATTATTACAGAGAATTGGACATTAGCAACGCTATTTCTAAGACAAGTTATGAAGTAAAAGGTGTCAAATATTCAAGAGAATATTTTGTATCGTATCCCGATAGAGTGTTGATTATTAGATTGACCAGCAGTCAAAAAGGAGCTTTGAGTTTTAATGTAAAATTCAATAGTTTACTTAAAAATAAGGTAGCAACGGTTAATCAAACGCTCAAAGCCAATGGTTATACGCCCGTAAAAGCAGAACCGAGCTATCGCGGCAATGTCCGTAATGCGGTCGTTTTTACTGAGGGGAGAGGTACGCGCTTTACAACATTGGCTAAGGTTAAAAATACTGAGGGGGTCATTGTCTCAACCGATAGTACCATCGGCGTAAAGAATGCCACCGAAGCCATCATCTATATTTCTATCGCTACAAGTTTCAATGGCTTTGATAAAAACCCTGCTACTGAGGGGGTGAATGACGAAGCACTGGCTGTCGAAATGTTAGATAAAGCTTTTAAAAAGTCTTATATTTCAATAAAACAAGCCCATATCAAGGATTATCAAGCGTTTTTTAACCGCGTTCAACTCAATTTAGGAAAAACGGACGCTCCTAATTTGCCCACTGATGAACGTCTCCGCCGCTACAGAGAAGGTAAAGAAGATAAAAAACTGGAAGCCCTGTATTTTCAATATGGACGCTATTTATTGATAAGCAGCTCTCGAACCAAAGGCGTTCCTGCCAATTTGCAAGGCATTTGGAATCCTTACATGCGTCCGCCTTGGAGCAGTAATTACACGACTAATATTAATGCAGAAGAAAATTATTGGTTAGCAGAAAATACAAATCTCTCGGAAATGCACCAGCCTCTATTGAGTTTTATTAAAAATGTAGCGACTACTGGGAAGGTCACTGCTAAGACATTTTATGGCGTCAATGGCTGGGCAGTGGCGCATAATTCTGATATATGG
>JAYTON010000160.1:0-1839 GCA_043747725.1 Saprospiraceae bacterium | reverse complement strand
ATGTCATTGGCGCATTGACGGATAGTGTAGAGCCACGTAATTATTGGGCAACTCTTAAAAAAAGAGAATCCCAGTTGCTGACAATCTGTCAGCAACTGACAATGTTGTCGCCTGCCGATGGTAAAAATTACAAAACAGATTGCGCCAATACTGAGGGGGTGCTGCGTATCATCATGTCCGTACCCTCGCCTAAAGCTGAGCCGCTGAAATTGTGGTTGGCACAAGTAGGTAAGCGTGAGATAGATGAATTGCAAGACCCTGAATTGGGTTTTGATAGGCTTCGATATATATATAAAGCCAAAGGACATACCGACGAATGGATCACTAACCGAATCCAAACCATAGATACGCACAAACAATTGACCGATGAATGGAAAAAGCGCGATGTGAAAGAAGGTCAAGAGTATTCAATTCTAACGGCGGTCATCGCCAAAGGAACATTCGGGCTGACACCATCGGAGCATAAAACTCTCAAAGGATTGACAAAACCCACCCATAACCTACGCGACCACATGACACCTTTAGAACTCATTTTCACAGCATTGGGCGAAGAAATTACCCGCAGCATGACAGTAGATATGAATGCTCAAGGCTTTGAGGAAAATCACGATGCAGCCATCAGAGGCGGTCAAAGTGCAGGCACAGCGCGGAAACGAGTGGAAAAAGATATTAATAAGAAAGTGGTGTCACCAACTAATTTTTTAAAGCAGTTGGATAGCCCAGACGGTGAATAGTTTTGAGATAAACAAATTGTTTCCAATATTGCTAAATTACAAAAAGCCTCCCCCTCAGTAAAAACGCTCCAATTGCACTGGAGGTGCATAATATTGGTAGTCCTAATCAATCAATTTCTTTAAATATGAGCAGCTTTATCAGTGGCACGGGCAGTGCCTTAGCTGAAAGAACCATCCCTAATGCGTTTTTTCTCAACAATACTTTTTATGATAAAAATGGTGTCAAAAATGAAAAAGACAATCAGGACATCATTGCTAAATTGGAAGCTATAACAGGTATTCGCGAGCGGCGTTATATTCCCGATAATCAAAGTTCAGTGCCTTTGATGGCGGAGGCGGCGAAGAATGCGCTTTTATCCGCGCATATAGACGTGAATGCGTTAGACGGTATTATCGTCGCGCACAATTCAGGGAATATGTTGCCAAATGAGTCGGCTTTTCATCCGATTCCGAATATAGCGGCTTTGTTAAAAAACGCTTTAGAAATGAGCAATCACCAGTGTTTTGCCTATGATTTACTGTTTGGTTGCCCAGGGTGGTTGCAGGGATTAATTCAAGCGCATCAAACAATTAAATGCGGTGATGCAGATAATATATTGGTCGTCGGTTTGGAAATTGCCTCTCGCATGATGGATCCGCATGATTTGGATTCTATGATATTTGCTGATGGCTGTGGGGCGTGTGTACTGTCTCGAAGCAACAAGCCCGATGAAGGTATTGTCTCATACGCGACGTTTTCGCACGCTGAAAAGGATTTGATGAACATTCATTTAGGTAAATCCAACAACCCCTCAGTAGAAGGCAATACTTTTTGCAAAATGACGGGTAAAGATGTTTATCGCTATGCCACCACATGGATGCCTCAGGTCATCAAAAAAACATTGGATAAAAAGAACCTGTCCATCCAAGATATTGACTCGTTTTTATTGCATCAAGCCAATGAAAAAATGCTGAGTGCCATCGCTTCGAATTTAGGTGCTTTGTATGGTATTAACTTGTCTTGGTTTGAAAATAAAATACCTATGACGATTGACTTCTTAGGCAATACCTCTGTGGCGACGATTCCTACAATGTTGGATTTAATCTTGAAAAATCAGTTAAAAGG
>JAYTON010000159.1:0-4346 GCA_043747725.1 Saprospiraceae bacterium | reverse complement strand
GAAGGCGCAGCGCATTTAGGGTCGAAAAGGCAATGGTCAAATAATGCCACCATTTCATCCTCAAATTGCAAACCTCGATAGCGATTTTTTAAGGCTTTGAGCCTATCCACGTAGAGATTGGCGCAGCCTTTTTTGGTCAAAGTGCCGATGTCGCCACCTGAACCTTTCACCCACATCACTTCCACGGGCTGATTACTGAGGGGGTCGGTTTCCATAATTTTGACCGAAGTATTGCCGCCTGCGTAGTTCGTCAAACGCAAATCAGCCCCTAATAAATTGGAGCGATAGATGAATAAATTGACTTCATTGCCTGCTAATGCTGCCGCTTTTGCTTCATCCCACAGGTAGCTAACATATTTGAACTGCATCGTTTTTTCCATGAATACGGGTGTTATTTCTAATAAAATGGTATCAAAAAAGACAAATAGCAATTGCTTTTTAGGCATTGTAAAACTCAATAAATACTGGCTTCTTTTTTTAATTCAACAATTTAATTGAATACAAAACCAATAATAGTGCAATATTATTTGGTTTTATACATTGGGCGTATATCTTTTATGATTATTATAATGCACTTTTTGATAAAACTTTCCATTTTTACTGTCATGCTTTTAGTGTTATGTAGTGAGCGCGTTTTGAGCCATCAAGCTTAAAGCATGAACAACGACATCAAGGGGTACAGTTTTTAATTTTAAAACAAAAAAAACTTTTTATTTCAAAATTAAAACAATTAATTTGTAGCGTTTTTAATCATTCCTATAAAACTATCTAAAACGACCACTATGGAAAATGCATTAACCCCCTTTGGAGGAAAAGAAATTAGGAAGGCGTGGCACCATGAACAATGGTATTTTTCTGTTGTAGATGTCATCGAAATTTTGACCGATAGTCCAAAGCCTACGGCGTATTGGAATAAGGTTCAAAAAGCTTTAATGAAAGAAAGTGAACTTTATCCGTTTTGGATAAAGTTGAAATTGGTGGGTCAAGATGCTAAGGCTCGTCCGTCTGATTGTGCCGACACGGACGGTATTTTACGCATTGTCATGTCCGTGCCTTCTCCAAAAGCGGAGCCGTTGAAGTTGTGGCTCGCGCAAGTGGGCTCGGAACGTATACAGGAAACCGAAAATCCTGAGTTAGGATTCGAGCGCATGGTCGAGATTTATAAAGCCAAAGGTTATACCGACGAATGGATAGAAAGGCGTATGCAAAGCATTGAAACCCGTAAACAACTCACCAATGAATGGAAAAACAGAGGCGTCAAAGAAGGAAAAGAGTACTCTAATTTAACAGCTGTCATCGCCAAAGGGACTTTCGGTTTGACTCCAACGGAGCATAAAGACCTCAAAGGATTGACCAAACCGAGCCATAATCTACGCGACCATATGACACCTTTAGAGCTCATTTTTACAGCCTTAGGCGAAGAACTAACCAGAAGCGAATCCATCAAAGACGATGCACAAGGGTTTGATGAAAATAAAAATTCCGCCGTGAAAGGGGGCAGCATGGCAGGAAAAGCGCGTAAACTCATTGAAGAAGAACGAGGAGAAAAAGTGGTTTCCACTAAAAATTATTTAAAAGAATTGAAAGAAGATAACAAAGACAAACTATCTTCAGACCCCTAAGTAAAAAAGTAAATTTAATGATTATTTAATTGAAAAATAACATTAAAATTCAATTATTTAGTCATTAAATTTCAATTAAAATCAATTACTTTTTAGATTTAAGAATTTTCAAAAAAGCTTGTGCAGATATGGTTTTAGCCATTAAGCGATTGTCCCAACTTTCGGGCGCTT
Source organism: Saprospiraceae bacterium (assembly GCA_043747725.1). Classification (GTDB taxonomy): domain Bacteria; phylum Bacteroidota; class Bacteroidia; order Chitinophagales; family Saprospiraceae; genus JAAFJT01. Next base: position 2,553 of record JAYTON010000159.1, on the reverse strand, counting down.
TTTTCTCTAACTCCTTTTTCCTCATATTTAGCCGTTCCATGATGGTCGCAAAATGGTCGTCTTGCTCAAATATTTTTTTCTTTAAAAACCAATTAACAATCGTCCCTGCTTTGGCATCTTCTTCAACTTGCTCGGTTTTGGATTCAAAAATTTTGATGACCTCTTCAAAATACCAATCTTCAAAGCCGATGATTTCAGAAGCCCCTACCCTACCAATCATTTCAATAGCAATATTATCTTGCACGCTATAGGCCACCAAACGGTCAAAAGCCTTGACTTGGGCATAGCTCATATCCTCAAACTTTAAGCCGCTGAAAAGGTCTTTTTGCTGAGTGGATTCTTTTCGACTGACTTTATCCCAAAATTCAAACTCAATTTCTTCTATATTTCGCCCTTTTTTGATACCTTTCCAAGTGACTTTTATGCTCGTATGCTGCGATATTTCATTTTCTAAAGGCTGCAAAACCCGCTTTTTAAAATTCCCATAATCCTCATATTTCTGATCCACACCCAACAAACTTTTCAACTCTTCTATCTCATAGCGCAAATGCGATTTCTTTTGATACTTTGCCAGCCGATTACGATGCGCCCGAAAAATTTGAAACATCCGAATAGAAAAACTCGATTTCAAGGGGATAACTTCCAATAATTCAACCCCTACATACTCTTTCAAATTCAGCAAAGCCGGTTGAAGAGGTTGTGAAAAAAGAAAACGCATCCCGATAGTACCATCTTCCATCCGCACAGGCGCGATGTACTGAAACCAGTTCATTTTGCCGGGAAAAGTCTTGCCATCTATCTCAATATCCGTCGGCATCGTAATTGTTCGCCCCATCATGCGGTCTTGAAAAGTCCGCATTTCTTCGTACAAGCCACCCCATTTTTTGCCATCTCCTTTGAGTATAGCTTCTAATTCTTTGACCGAAATGATTTGCTCATTCAGTTGACTCTGCTTAATCGGGTCAATTTTACTGATGAGATAAAGCATCACTTTTGCCTCGCGGGCAGACAGTTGATACCGTGCATTGTACACAAACGTATTGTCGATTCGAGCAATGGGCAGGGTTGTTTCTGGCATAAGTGAGTAGTCGTTAATAGTTATTTATTATTGGTGAATCGCCCAGTTTAATGCATCTTTGATACTGCTGTGAAGATAAAAACATAACGGTACATTGCCAAAAAAAGGATGTACCTATTTTAACTACTAACCCTGTTTATGTACCGTTATTGTCGAGAGCATATCCCTGTTTATGTACCGTTGTGACCCTGTTTACGTACTGGTATCCCTGTTTACGTACCGTCATTACCCTGTTTACGTACCGTTTTAGCGTTCCAATATCCCTGTTTATGTACCGTTTAGGTTAAAAATCACCCCTGTTTATGTACCGTTATAACTATCCCTGTTTATGTACCGTTTAGCTTTACAACTTATTGGTAATCAATGAAATAAAGCAATGAAAAAATATAAAAAAAAGTAGTGACTAAATAATAAAGACTAAATAATAAAGACTAAAATTCTTTAAAGCACGATAATTTTAATTTTTTTTAATAAAAATGTTTTCTAAGAAAATTGACGTAAAGCCCAAACTGTTCATTGAAAAAAAATAAGCAGAAAGATTGATAAAAGAGCAGTCCAGTACAAAAGAGCAATCAATTCTGCCTCGATTTTTTAAGATTTGACGCAAAATATGCCAAAGCTTGGTCTAATATAGTGTCTGAGTTCGTCTCATGTTATCGCTTGATGTTTATATAAATAATCTTTTTAAAAAATAAGGTTTTATATAAATAAGGTTTTACTTTGTACCAAACTTTAAGAAATCATGATAATTGCTTCTATTTCGTACAAAGGTGGCGTTGGTAAAAGTACATTAGCGCAAAACTTAGCCGTGACACTGGCTGCCCAAAACTACAAAGTATGCATTGTGGATGCTGACGAAGCAGCAGCTACTACACGATGGTTTGCTATTCGGCAAGAAAGAGAGCCGGTTGTCAGTGTCGTACAGATGACCGACCCTAAGGCGATTATCCCTTCAGTGAAAACGCTGTACAAGGACTACGACGTGGTGATTATTGACGGGCCGCCCAGCCTTTTTCCTATTGTGAGTAAAATTATGTTGCTGAGTCACATCATCATCATTCCGGTTGTGCCCAAAGGCGGCTCGGATTTTTGGGTAACAGAGGATTTTTTAGTGCGTTACAATGAAGTGCAAGAGGAAAAAGAGGAAAAAACACCCGCTTATTTCCTGCTCAATATGTACAAAGACACTTTCAACCTCCACAAAGCCGTTGTCGGCGGACTTGAAAAATTAGGCGAGCAATACGGTGTCAGTTTTCTCAAATCCAGACTTCATGAGCGCGTGGCATATGGAGAAGCCAATGTCAAAGGGTTATCCGTCCAAGAATATACCGACCCTAAAGCAAAAAATGAACTCTTAGAATTAGCAAAAGAAATAACTGAATTAGCGCAACATTAAATATTGGCAATCAGTAATGGTAATAGGCAATACAGTCAAGCCCATTACCCATTACCCATTACCCATTACCCATTACCCA
>JAYTON010000158.1:0-3810 GCA_043747725.1 Saprospiraceae bacterium | reverse complement strand
CATCGCCTACAAAAAACAAGCGTTTTTTATTTAAACTATCTTCAAATTTCTCCACATTAATAGTCGGAAACAAGTCAGGCACAACCGTGATTGAGTAAGAAACAGAATCACCTTTTGGCAAATAAGCATTGGAAATCAATAACTTATACGGCTCATCAGTCATCATTTTTTTGCTGAAAGTAAAGCGGGTATCGCCTTGACGAACGATAGACTGAGGGGTGCCACCCATAAACGACACCTTAATATCGTCCGTATTTTCAGCATTGAAAAGCCATGCAATATTGGTTCCGGCAGGCACTATTAAATCACCTTGATTGCTCACCATCTCATCCACCCGACCGATATATTCGGGATAATTCAAGCGCACATCGAAGCCTGCAATATTTGGTTTTTTCAACACTTCGAGCGCATACTCAGGGGTAGCCACCGGACCACTGAACAATTTGAAAGGAATATCTTTCTGAACATTAGAAAATTTATAGCTAAAAGTCGTCGCATCTTCTTTGGTCAACCGATATTGATAACCGTTGACATCTATAAAAACATCATTGGGTAAAATATTGCCATCTACCTTCACTTTTAAGTCAAAGTCTTGAAACTGAACGACTTTTAAATTAGATTTATCTATCATAAATTTAAAAGGCGCGTCTTTTTCAAATTCTTTATTGTAATTAAATAGGCGACTCGTCGCATTTTTAATCAAACTTGGAGCAGCAAAAAGCATGAAAAGCAACAGCAAAAGCGGCGGCAAAGCATACCTCAAATACTTCCGATTTTTCTGCAAATCTATAGCCGCTTGAAACGGCACAGGCTTAATTTCCTCCGATTTTTGATTAATAGAAGCCAATATCAAATCCCGGTTCTCTTGCGTGTCCGCTTGTTTGCGAAGCTGCAAAATATTGAGGAGTTTATCTTTCACATTCGTAAAATGCTCGCCTACGATTGTCGCTGCTTTTTCATGGCTGATGATTTTGCCCAAATGAAAAAAATGCAACAAAGGCAAAGCCACCCAAATACTCAAAGCAACACCACTCGTAGCCACAAAACCCCAAAACAAAGGCGTTTTTACTGAGGGGGGGAAGTAAAAATAATTTTCAGCAAAATTCAGCCCTAAAAACAAGGCGAGTATCAGTCCAACAGAATACAAACTGCCGCGTATCGCTTGATTGATATAATATTTGCGGATAAATTCATCGAGTTTAGTAATCAGTAATTGATAATTGTCTTTCATCATTGTCTAATTGATATTTTGCTTATAAAAATGACTAATGTCATTGCGAGGTACGAATTGTCATTGCGAGGTACGAAGCAAACCATTAATGTTCAAGAAACCACAAATATAACGATTTTATAAATGGAATGTTGCTATTTAAAGGAGAATGAACAACCTGCTCAATGTGTTTTTCGACCAAATATAAAAGACAAACGGCTGACAAGAGCGTTGCTCAAATCAGCCGTTTAGGTGATTATTATTTTCATAAAAATTTAGTTTCTCGTACAAGTCATTGAGCAAGATTCAGGCGAAGCAGCCGAAGCAATGCTATAACTGTAAGCGATATTCATGACTTTATCATTCATAACGCCATTGCCAATGATTGCAATTTCAGTTTGTTTACCTTCTAAAATCCCGCTAACTGTTTGTTTTGGAATAGTTAAAGCATTATTGTTAACGACAGCTTTAACTTCGGCGTTGCCCAATGGACCGAAATTAGAGATGGTGATTTCATCACCTTTCTTCATAGAAGGTGCGATTTCGAGGCTAAATCTCGCGTCTTTGTTTTGAGTGCAAGCCTCAGCCGCTGAATATATACCCACAAATTTTTCAACTTGGGGGTCAACTGTTGTTGAAATACCATTGTTGGAAGCGGATGCTTCTCTGTTGCAAGCCATTTGAGTGAATGCGCAGAAAATGAAGAAAATCGTGGCGATAATTAAATTTGATTTCATAGGAAAATGGTTTTGATTAAAGATGATGTGATAATAAAATTACCTTAGAATTCGATATTTATGTCAAATCAAATTATCGTCCAAAAACCATGAAAACCCCTTATAAATGTGCTTTTTTAATAAAAAACGGTATTTTAATTAAAAAAAACGGCTGACTCACCGAAGTTGTAAGTCAGCCATTAACACATTTTCTTTCATTAACTAAAAACTCTTAAAACAATTTAGCCTTTACTCTAAACACTGAATTAACGTCTATTTGCACTTCGCTTGCGATGGTTTTATCGCTCACAACGTTGACCTTGAGTTTAAATTTATCTTTTTTAATATATTCTGCTATATCATTTTCTAAAATATCTAACGCCACCTGGTTGCCCACGCTTTCAGGGAAATCCAATTTTTGAGCAATCTTCAATTCACTCAATCCACTGGCTGAAATTGAAATTTCTATGGATTTTAAAAAATCAAAACGTTGAGTGCTCGGCGATGTAATTTTCATCACCATGCTGGTCAAGTTGATTTTATCAATGTAATTTTTCGCAGTACCGCGCGACGAAAATTCGCTATCTGAATTAGTATTAATCTCTGGCGTCAAAATCTCGAATGGCATATTGATACCAAAAGTAGGTGGTACTGTCACTTTGGTGTTATAACTCATATCAAATTGAGTCAATTCTTGAATCTTTTTACAAGACATACAAGCCAAAAGAAAAGCACTGCTCAGTAAAATAAAAAAGTTTTTTTTCACGCTTTGAATCATAAATAAAAATTGAATGTACATTTAATCTTATATCAACAAGGTGATAATTTTGTTTTTGTTAGGTACTAAAAAACTATACGAGTTTAGATAGGTGTTTGGATTTTCATTTTAATAAATTTAATTGAAATTAATGTAATTTTCGCCTTACATTTAATTTGAAATGATGCAGATACCCTTTAAGATTTGCTTCGTGCTTCACCATGATAATTCATATTTAGTTATGACAATTTTTAATAAAAAAATGATAATCAATCAGTTATGAATCTTGATAAAGCGACTAAAATCCGAACAGGCGAAGAACTCGACGCTGAAAAACTCAATGAATATTTAAAAAATAAAATTGCTGACTTCGGCGAAATCGTGGACATAAGCCAATTCCCTGGTGGTTTCTCTAATCTGACTTATTTGATAAAAACGGATAAAAACGAGTATGTTTTGCGCCGTCCGCCGTTTGGGGCGAGTGCGAAAGGTGGGCATGACATCGGGCGTGAATTTAAGGTTTTAAATTTATTAAAAAATGCAGGTTTTAATAAAATACCTATGCCACTTTGTATTGATGAAACGAGCGAGGTAATTGGTGGTTCTTTTTATGTCATGCAACGACTCAATGGCGTGATATTACGCGCAATAGATGCTCAAAACCCTGCTCTTACTGAGAGGGTGATGCTGCAGCTTTCAGAAAAATTAGTTGAAAATTTTGCTGAATTGCATAATTTGGATATTGAAAAAACAGGATTAGCTGCACTTGGGAAACCAGAAGGTTACGTCCGCCGACAAGTAGAAGGATGGATTCAACGCTATAAAAATAGCCAAACCGATGATGTTCCAAACATGGAATCCGTTGCTGAATGGCTGCTCAATTACCAACCACGTGAACAAAAGCCAGCATTTTTGCACAACGATTACAAATTTGACAACGTAGTTTGGAATCCTGAAATGACCGACATCATAGGCGTTTTGGATTGGGAAATGGCTACCGTAGGTGATCCTTTGATGGATTTAGGCGCGGCTTTGGCGTACTGGTGTGAAGCAGATGACCCAAATTTTGCTAAAATGTTCAACCTAACATGGATAAAAGGCTGTATGACAAGGCAACAGGTTGTAGA
>JAYTON010000157.1:0-3812 GCA_043747725.1 Saprospiraceae bacterium | reverse complement strand
GCTTGAAGTAGAGCTTCTGTAATATTATTACCAACGCTCCATGCTCCATAGCCTATTCTCCATAGATGACCGCCTCAATAGCGGCGTTTTCAGGGTACTCTTGTAATAATAATTTTGCACTGCGACCTTTTATTGGCTTTATTATATCACTTATACTAAGGCTCGGTGGATAGGCTCTACTCTATTTTTCGGGCTACAAAATTACTAAAATTGTGTAGCAAATAAATTCTTGCCCTAAAGGGCATAGTTTTAACTAACGTACTTTAAAAATAAAAAATACTATTTCTAACTTGTTGATTATCAATTAATTAGGCTGTGAATCAGATGCTCATTCAACAAGATTCTTTTTACTATGACAAAATTCTTTATCTTTGACGTTAAAAAATACCCGAATGACGCAACGGATTTATGAGTCATTATTAGAAGCCAAACAACGCGGCGAAAAGCGTTTTGCCGTGTTGATTGACCCCGACAAGATGCGCTTGGGCAATATGGGAAAGGTCATTGACCTTGCTGTGCGGGCAAAGGTGGACTATTTTTTTGTAGGCGGAAGCCTCGTGGTTAATGATATGATGGATTATTGTCTCGATGCCATCAAAGAAGCCAGTTCTGCTATCCCTACTATTCTTTTCCCTGGTAGCCCCCAGCAAATAAATGATAAAGCGAATGCCATCCTTTTTCTTTCCTTGATTTCTGGACGGAATGCCGATTTACTCATTGGGCAGCATGTGTTGTCAGCACCCAATTTGAAGCGCAGCCCGTTGGAAGTTATTTCAACTGGTTATATGCTCATAGATGGAGGTGCGCCCACGACCGCTTCGTACGTGAGCGGTACGCACCCAATTCCAGCTAATAAAGATGAAATTGCCTACTGTACAGCTCTTGCAGGCGAGTTGTTGGGCTTGAAAACAATTTATATGGATGCCGGCAGTGGTGCTAAAAATCCTGTGTCTGAAAATATGATTTCGATGGTGAGTCGGGCGATTGATATTCCGCTCATAGTAGGCGGTGGTATGCGGACGCCTGAGAAAACAGCAGCTAATGCGCGCGCAGGTGCAGATGTGATTGTAGTTGGTAATGCGCTTGAAAAAGACCCTGGATTGATTATCGAAATGTCAGCTGCTATTCATGAATCTTCAAGGCGAATAAAAGTATAAGTCATTCATTATCAATACTTTGTAAATTAATAGTGAATTATTATTAACGAAAAAACATGTAAATACTGAGGGGGTGTCTATAAGAAACGGTAGTCATATAAATGTAATGGTAATGATTAAGAAGCTGTTTAAACTTTCATTAATTTGGTTATTTTTCTTATAAAAATGACGGCAAAAGCGATGAAATGCAAAGCCATCCATCTTAGAAACTGTTTTAAAGCCCAAAAACGAGCAAAATGTACTCAAAATGATTGTAATAGAAGTTCCTAATTTCTAAAAGCAATCAAAATGAGTACAGAACAAAATAATATAAATCGGAACAAATACCAAGTGATATGAGTAAAAATGGGTGGAAGCAACTAAAAAATTTATTACCCCCTTCAAAATCAAATACTGAAACAGGCGGTCGAATACCTGTTAATTTAAAAGAAGTGGTGAATGCCATATTTTATGTTGTCAAAGAAGGCAAATCTATTGAAGGCATTGAAAAAGCTTTAAATAGATGTGGGCTTAAATTCGTAAAAGAAAAAAGGGAAGTAGAACTTTTTCATTTTGATTTCAAAAAATAAAAACTATGAGTCATCAATTTTATTATCAGTTATTGATTAAATATTAAGAAAAATCCGCAACAAAGGGCGGATTTTTCTATTTTTACCTTTTATTAAGCAAACCAAAGATTTTAAGACTTAAGTCGATGTCCTCTACGACGAAATATATCCTTCTCGGCATAGTCATAGCAGCATTATTGGTACTATTCGTTTATAGTGAAAACAATAAAAAAAAAGGCTTCAACTGGCGAGAAACGTATGATGAAACAAGCAAACAGCCATTTGGCAGCTTTGTCATGCACGATATTTTGAAGACATATTTTCCGAATAAAACGGTTCAAGATTTAAAAGAACGCCTTTCTAAATCGCTTCCAAATCCTGATTCTCTTACTCAATCGGCTAATTATGTATTCGTAGGCGATGGTTTTTATGCGGATACGGCTGATACCGATAAACTTCTCCTTTTTGTTAGTGAAGGCAATCGAGCTTTTGTAACAGCGAATGTTTTGCCTAATTATTTTCTGGAAACTATATTTAGAGATAGTTGCGACGATGACGAGATGGCTTATCACAATTTTGCTGGTGAGTTTATTGATTCTGCCAATTTATATTTTAAACACCCAAGCCTCGCTGAAGCCAAGCCTATTAATTATGATTTTACAATTGCAGGCGTTAAACATAAACATGAATGGTCGCATATTGACACTCTCCGAGGCGAATGTACTGAGGGGGCTAAAAATTTTACGCCGCTCGGCTATTTAAATGACAATGATGTAAATTTCGTCCGTATAAAATATGGTAAAGGAGAGATTTATTTGCATTCTAATCCGATTGTTTTCACCAATTTTCACTTGCTCGATACGGCTAAATTGCGGTATGCTTCAAAAGTCTTTTCACACTTGACCGCAGGGACGATTTATTGGGATACTAAAAGTCGCACATCTCGCGATGTCGTTCGCCGCATGAATGGTGGCTCGAATATGCACCTTGAAAAAGACGGACCTTTGAAGTATATTTTAGCGCAATATCAATTGCGTTGGGCATGGTTTATTATGTTGAGTTTGATAGGTTTATATTTACTTTTTGCAGCCAAGCGTAAGCAACGGATTATTCCTGTTTTAGAAGAAAAATCAAATACTTCCTTGGATTTCATTCAAACGATTGGGCAAATGTATTTTCGTCAAGGCGAACATATTCGCTTATGCGATATGATGATGAAGCAATTTCAGACGTTTGTCCGCGAAAAATACCATCTTGCTTCGCGCGAAATGAATGAAGATTTTATCAACACAATTACCTTGAAATCTGACATTCCGTTTGAGCATATTAAAAAAATAGTCGGCTACGAATTTCTGATTGAAAGAAATAGTATTACAGAACAGACGATGGTAGAATTTCACCATTTGCTCAATTATTTTTATAAAAACTGTAAATAGCAATAAAAGTCGTAACTACTTCGGTGATTGCCCCGGAGGGGCTAAATATCGGTAGCAATAAAAATCATTGTAAAACGCTCAATAAGCGTATCAATCCACTTTTTATAATTATGGAAAATAACGAATTTGAAACTCAAAACGAAGAAGTAACTGAAATTGTAGTTCCTCAAAATACTTCCGAAGGGATAGCCGTCACTGCGAGCGACGCAAAGCAGGAGGAGTTTAATGTAGTGAATGATTTATCTCAAAATCGTCTTGACCTCAGCCGCGTGAGAGCTGCTATTGATGCTGTGAAAAATGAATTATTGAAGGTCATCGTCGGTCAAGAAGAAATGATGGATTTGCTCATCGCCGCCATTTTATGCGATGGTCATGTGCTGATAGAAGGTGTACCCGGCATTGCTAAAACGATGACGGCGAAACTATTAGCCAAAACGGTTCATGCCGAATTTAGCCGCATACAGTTCACACCTGATTTGATGCCTTCAGATGTGGTCGGTACGATGGTTTTTAATATGCAAACCTCACAATTTTATTTCAACGAGGGTCCAGTTTTCTCCAATATCGTCTTGATAGATGAAATCAACCGCGCCCCGGCTAAAACCCAATCCGCCCTTTTTGAAGTGATGGAAGAACGCCAAGTGACGGTGGATGGTAAAACCTATCCGATG
>JAYTON010000156.1:0-2175 GCA_043747725.1 Saprospiraceae bacterium | reverse complement strand
GTGATACTGTGCCCAATCGTGAAAGCGGTAACCAATACCGCCACCCGCCGCCACTCCGTCAAACGATAAATAGCGCATAAAGCGATGATAAAAACGATGTGGTCATAAGCTTTTGGGTCAGCAATATGGTGTAAGCCGAGGGAAAAATACGTTGAAAATTGTGATTCCATAATGATTAATATAGAGATTAGGAAAGATGACTACAAATGTCGCCGTTTTTTATGTATTTACGACTTCTGTGGTAGAATAGATTTCATTCATTTTTATAAAAACGGCACCACATAAACTAAAAACCTCCCAAACTAATATTTACCTTTGTGGCAAAATTGAAAAAATGAAAAAAATGACCGTAGCCGTTGGCTCTGACCATGCAGGATTTCCTTACAAAGACCCAATTATCAAGCATTTAAGAGAACAAGGGTATGATGTTTTAGATTTTGGAACAAGGAGTGCAGCTTCGGCGGACTATCCTGATTTCGCTCACCCCACTGCCGAAGCAGTGGAATCGGGTGCTGCCCAAATGGGCGTTTTGATTTGTGGCAGTGGCAACGGTGTAGCCATTACTGCCAATAAACACCAAACCATCCGTTGTGCTTTATGCTGGTTAGACGAAATTGCTTCGCTGGCTCGCCTACACAATGATGCCAATATGATAGCCATTCCCGCTCGTTTTGTAGCATTAGAAGATGCATTTAAAATGGTGGATACGTTCCTCACCACTACTTTTGAAGGTGGCAGACATGCTAATAGAGTGAATAAAATTGCTTGTATGTAAAGGTAGTTTTTTACTGAGGGGGGTATTTTGTGAAAAGCTTTTATTTTTTAACGGGAATAACAAAGTCTAAACCCAGTATGTATTGACCCCAATTATACTTATTTTCTATTTTATTTAAAATGATATATCGGTGGTAGGCTAAATCAAGATGTAGCCATTTCTTAATTTCTATATCTCCACCAAACCCCAATCCCCAGTATTTGAGATTATCTACCCTGTAGGGTTTGTCATTTCCGCAAGAACATTTATCCCCTATATTAATACTATTCTCAATGTATATACGATGAGGGGGTGTTTTTTTACCTAACGGATTGAATTGAATATATGTCCCAGCCTTAAAATATTTTTGTTTATCATAGTAGTTTGATTTTTCTAATATATACATGTAGTGAAATCCTGTTCTAAAAAATTTATTTATTTCTAAACTTAGTAGTCTATCATATTAATACTGTCGGGTACAATTTTTTGAGTTTAATTCTGGCATCGGCAGTTTTAAATTGCCAGTCAACACCTTTTTGTGCTTTATTACGGTCTTCTACCCATTGCATTACTCTTTTTTCCAAGACCTCTTTACTTTCAAAACGGTCATTGAGAGCTTGTCTAGATAAAACACTTAATTCACATTCGGCAATATTAAGCCACGAACCGTGTTTGGGAGTGTACACAAATTCAATTTTGTCAATTATCGCTCTGGCACGCTGTGGTTCAAAAACATTGTATAAATTATGCTTTTTGTGGGACGATAAATTATCTTCTACCACCGTTACTTTTTTTGCATTGGGGTGCATTTGTTCTACAATATAGCCCATGTGCCTTGCCCATGTATGGCCTTTATGGTCATCATCTACAAATATCTCTCGGTGTTGCCCCAGGGGTTCTACTATCATCACTATCTCAACAGCACCCTCTCGCTGATATTCGCAATCCTCATATTTTACACCTTTATCATCCATGTATGATTTTCGCAGCTCACTTACTAACTGCTTAGGAGATTCATCATAACAAACAACTGGGTACTCAGCATTATACTCGCGTCCATAAACCTCTAAAACATCCTCCATACAGCACACAAATTCCGCACTCGCTTCTGGTATTACCCATTCTTTGACCCGCCAGGGTTTAATTTCGTTTTTTTTAGCAGGCGACGAATACTTTCTTGGCTGATACTTTCAACCACTTCCAATCTTACTAATTTATCCGATAACAACGATAATGTCCATGAACTGTAACCTTGCGGCGGATCACTGCATCTAAGACTCACCAATTGCGCCTCTACTGCACCATCAAACTTTATCTTATCCTCATTTAAGCGAGGTAAGCCTGACAGGGCTATATCCAAGCCATGCATGACGTACCTCTCTCTTAATCGTTCAACTGTTCGTACGTTCACTTTATACTCT
>JAYTON010000155.1:0-9693 GCA_043747725.1 Saprospiraceae bacterium | reverse complement strand
TCAAAAAGATACACTTTGCCCGGGTCGGTATCGCTGAAAACATTGACTAAACACTGCGTTTCAGTATTATCAAATGAAACAAAATTGAACTCTTTACCCGGAAATTGCTCTTGCAAAAACTTAAAATTGGCTTCATAAGCGGCATCTTTGAAATAACGGCGTTGACGCATATCGGTATAGCTCGTCCACCGCAGCTTTTTTGTCACATCTGAAAAAGAAGCACCTCCGAAATCCACTTTATTCATAGGATCTTTTTCAACCAAAACCTCTTTCATACTGAGGGGGTCGAGCAAAACAAGTTCAGTGAAATTGCGGTCGCCGCCTTTGTTGGTTACGAGGTAAACTTGCTTATTGTCGGGTGTCCAATTGAGTGTATTAGCATTTTCAAGCGTACCACTCGAATAAATTTTGACAAATGCCGTGTCATCTATCCTCAAAATATCGTTTGAGCCATCGGGATTGGAGCGAGAAGCCAAACGCAGGTTTTCGTCCCAATCAAAATCCCAACCGCCAATACGATCTTTGTTTTCACGCAGAAGTTTCATTTCACCCGTTGCGATATTGAGTTCATAAAGGTCGTGCCATGCCTTGTCGCGATTGTTGAGTCCTACCCATATTTTATTGGGATTTTTCTTTGAAACATTATAGATTTCAGCTCGCGCACCTTCAATCGGCGTCAAATCTTTAGCACTGGGAACGCCCGTTTTGGCATCAACAGCACCCGCAGGATTAACGGCATAGACGTGAAAATTTTCATTGCCGCCTTTATCTTGTACATAAAGCAGGTATTTTGAATCATCACTCCAGAAGTAATTGAAAACAGGGCGCAGCGTATCGGCTGTGATAGGTCGTCCTTTTTCAAAAGGCTCATTGGCTTTTTTCACCCAGACATTCATCGTGCCTTTGTAGGCTTTTATGAAACTTATCCATTGGGCATCGGGCGAGAGTTGCCCACCCGCTATTTCAGGATTATCGAAAAATATTTCCCGATTGATAAGCGGAATATCTACGGCTTTTTGAGCGGATAATTGGAAGAAGGTTGTGAAAAGTAGGAATAATAGAATTGCTTTTTTCATGATGGAAAGGATTTGGTTAACAGTTGAGATTTTTTTTAAAGAAAGCAATGTACAGAAAGGGTTGCAAATTGCCAAATGTAAATATTGTATTGAAGGGTAAAATACTATATTAGATTTTATTATACAAACAAAAATTTAATATCCAATTGATAGCCCCCTCAGTATTCTCTAAGATTAAATCTGCCTCCGTCAAATAATGTGCAGGCAGAGAAGTCGAGACACCTATGACAAACAAACCTGCCGCCTTAGCTGCTTTAATGCCCGATGCTGAATCCTCAATGCCTATACAATCCGAAGGCATAAAACCCAGACTCTGCACCGCTTTCAAATAGCAATCGGGATGGGGTTTATGGTTCAAAACATCATCGGCGGTGATGACATCTTTGAAAAAATGAAACAAACCCGCGCCTTTCAAACTCAGCATCGCCCCGCTTCGATTACTGGATGTCGCCACGGCTAAATCATAGTGGTGCAACAAAGGAATAGACTCCTTCACACCCTTGTGCGGCGGCACACCTTGCGCTATTTTTTCTTCAAAAACTCGCCTTTTAGCTTGTAAAAGCGTATCCGCTTGGGTTGGCAACTGATATTGCTCAATAATTTTGCTCGTAAAATTCCTATCCGCTACGCCAATCCATTGATGAAACCACTCGGCTTCAAAATGCAAATCAAACTCAGCAAATACATCGTTCCATGCCTCAATATGCACAGGCTCGGAGTCAATCAAAACGCCATCCATATCGAAGACGATACCTTTTATTTCTTTCATAAAAATGGGTTGAAAAATTTAGGTGCAAGATAAGAGTTTTCTTAACCCCCTCAGTATTAGACAATACAATTTCAATTGCGGGCAGCCAACCATTCACGTTGCGCTTTATAATGACAGATTATGCAGAGCATTTGAAGCATCATTTGAAACAAATTTTGCCTAATGCAGGCTTGGAGAGTAAGTTTGAGAATGTTTATAATGCTTGAATTTTTCTACAAAGTTAAATTATTTAAAGAAAGTAGGCAATTGGCTTACACCAACTGCCTACTTTCTTTAAAATTATTTTAAAAACTACCCAATATTCCCCAAATCAAAAGGCAATTTCCGAATCCTTTTCCCCGTCAAATTGAAAATAGCGTTACACAAAGCAGGGGCAACAGGCGGTAAGCCCGGCTCTCCTACGCCCGTCGGGTCAAGCTCGTTGGCGACAATATGCACCTCCACTTTCGGCATTTCATTGATGCGCAGAGGCGTGAATTGATGAAAATTGGTTTGCACCACTTCGCCACCTTCAATCGTAATCGGCTCTTTCAAAGCGGCTGATAGACCCATCACGATATTGCCTTCCGTTTGCGCACGCACTTGGTCGGGATTGATGGCAATGCCGCAATCAATGACGCTGATGACTTTTTCAATTTTAACACCTGCTCCTTTTTTTGAAACTAAAATGGCATGAGCGCAGATGGTTTCAAATGTCCGAGAAACAGCTATACCGAGTGCCTGACCTTTAGGCAAAGGCTTTCCGTAGCCCGATTTTTCTTTCAAAAGACGCAATACTTCTATAAAACGCGGCGAGTCTTTTAGCATCGCAACACGCAAGGCGAGAGGGTCTTTTTTAGCAGCATGAGCCAATTCATCGGTAAAGCTTTCAGTCGCAAAGACATTCGTAGAGCCATAAACTGACCGCCACCAAACAACAGGAATATCCGTTTCAGCCAATACAAATTTATGGGCACGGTTCGGAATAGCATAAGGACTATCCTCTTGATTCATGCCTTCTGACCACCAGGTCATCTTACTGGCAGGGGCTTTCCATAATTGCCAACCGAGCCAATTGCCGACTATTTTATGATCCAAAGTGGTGACATTTCCAGCAGTATCCAGCGACCCCCTCAGTACATTGAGCATTCCGGGGCGGAAAGGACCTTGCGTGAGGTCATCCTCCCGTGTCCATGTTACTTTTACGGGTTGATTGAGTTGTTTTGAGAGAAAAACAGCTTCGCAGACATAGTCAATATATGCCTTCCGACCAAACGCGCCACCCATCAGCAGCACATTAATTTTAACATTTTCAGGCTTAAAACCAAATTTCATTGAAATCTCTTGAATAAGCCCATCGGGTCCTTGAATAGGTGCCCATATTTCAACTTTATCGCCTTGCACGTAAGCGGTGGCGTTTTCAGGTTCGAGGGGTGCATGGGCTGTGAACGGCGTAATATACTCCGCTTCAATCGTTTTGGCTGCTGCTTTGACCCCCTCAGTAACATCGCCTTTTTTATCCTCTAAGGTAAACCCTTCTTCCGTTTTGAGCTTTTGAAGGTTTTCATAATAAGCGGCTGTCGAGGTTTTTGAATAATCGGATGCTTCCCATTCGACCACTAAGGCTTTGCGCCCTTCCATCGCCGCCCACGTATTGTCGGCAATAACAGCCACGCAATCAACCGTTTTATGCGGCATCGAACGTTCTGCTTTCAAAACCTTGCGGACACCTGCTATTTTCAAGGCTGCCGAATCGTCGATAGATTTTATTTTGCCATGAATATGCGGCGCGTGTAGCATGACCGCATACACCATATTCGGCATTTTGTAATCTATGCCAAATTGCGCTTTTCCATTGGTTTTAGCAGGAATATCAAGGCGTGGAAGGCTTTTTCCAATGAGTTTAAACTCTTTGGGCGATTTCAATTTAGGTTCTTTTGGCACTTCGAGTTGTGATGCATCGTCCACGAGTTCGCCGAAAGAGAGGGCAGCATTTGTTTTTTTATTGATAATCTTTCCACCTTCAGAAGTACAATCGCTTTCTAAAACGCCCCACCGATTGGCAGCGGCTTTTGTCAGCATTTCTCTGGCAGCGGCACCGGCTTGGCGCATCGGTTTCCAACGCGTCCTGACGGATGATGAGCCACCTGATAATTGAGAGCCATATTTACCCGCCCCACTTGTGAAAACGACGGTAATTTTATCCATCGCTACGCCCAATTCTTCAGCGACGAGCATCGGCATGGATTGCGTTGTGCCTTGTCCCATGTCTGGGCGAGGGCAGAGAATTGTGATTTTATTATCCTTTGTAATTAAAATATAAGGACTTAATTCCAAATCAACGGCTTCGGCGGTCAGTTGTTCAAGCCCTTTACCCGTGCCAAAATTGGGTATAGAAAAGCCAATAGCAAGCAGTCCCGTTGATTTTAAAAAATTTCTTCTATTTATAGTTTGCATGATTTTTTCGATTAAAATTTGATTAAATGTCATTGCGAACGGAGTGCGGCAACTGACGGGGGTAGTTGAATTATGCGACATGTTTTAAATTCATCATTTATCATTTAATAGAAGCTGTTTTAGCTTTCTTCGCCGCTCCATTTTTTTCTTCTTTTAACATATCCGCAGCCTTATGAATAGCTTTGCGAATGCGCGAATAGGTGCCACAGCGACAGAGGTTGCCAGCCATTGCCGCATCAATATCACTATCGGAAGGCGATAGATTTTTAGCCAAAAGAGCCACTGCGCTCATAATTTGACCGCTTTGGCAGTAGCCACATTGCGGTGTTTGCACCGTAATCCAAGCTTTTTGAACAATGTGTTCGATATTAGCAGATAATCCTTCGATAGTGGTCACTTTTGCTTTGCCAACTTGACTGACGGGTAGTGAACACGACCTAACAGGATTGCCATCCAAGTGAACTGTGCATGCGCCGCATTGGCTCATGCCGCAGCCGAATTTAGTACCTGTCAAGCCCACAACATCCCGAAGTGCCCAAAGCAAAGGCATATTGGGTTCGGCTTCAATGATTTGTTGTTTGCCGTTAAGGGTTAAGGTGTATTTAGCCATGATTGTATTTTTTTGAAATGATTGTTTAGTTAAATTTTAATAAAGGAAAGAGGGTCGTTTTTTTTATCTTAAACGAAGTTAATAGATATAACTGATTGACAGCCAATATTTTAATATAAAATTAATAATTTAAAACAGAATCCTATAAATTTTGTTAAAGAGTTTTATTCTAATTACATATTTTTCAAACTATAAAAATCATAAAATCATGCAAATCAAAAGACATGCAACCGCTCATTGGACAGGTAATGGAAAAGAAGGAAAAGGGACAGTCACCACGCAAAGTGGTGTATTGAAAGACAGTCAATATTCATTCAATACCCGTTTCGCAGACGGCATCGGCACCAACCCTGAGGAACTCATCGGTGCAGCCCATGCTGGTTGTTTTTCTATGAAATTAGCCTTCAATTTTCAAGCGGCAGGCATTAACCCTGAGACAATTGATACCACTTCAACGGTCATTTTGGAAGACGGTGGCATCTCTCAAGTGGAATTAGTAACAAAAGTAAAAGCCGATGTCGATCAAGCCAAATTTGAAGAATTAGTCAACGATGCGAAGCTGAATTGCCCCATTTCTAAGCTTTTTAATGCCAATATTACTTTGAAAGCGGAGTTGGTTTAATATTTAGCTTAAAAGTATAGATACAGGCTTTACTGGGTAATTTCAGTAAAGCCTTTTTGTATTATATTTGTCTATTAAAACGAAAACCTAAGACAATGAAAATTACCTACACTGGCTCAAAAGAGTTTGAATTAAATGATTTTGAAGGCAAATTTTTAGGGAAACTGGCTTACGAAGGCTGGTCATCTACTAAAGCATCTATCACCACGCAGTTTGCTGAGTTTTATGATATTCAGACCAAAGGGTTTTGGCTGTCTCATATCTCCATTGAAAAATCAGGTACTGAAATTGCCAACTTGCAGCGCAATTGGAAAAGTCAAATCATCATTGATGTCTTAGGCAACGATGAACCGATGGACTACCTTTTCAAATCAGTCGGGTTTTGGAATGAAAGTTATGTCATCGAAGATCGCCATAAAAACAGCCTTTTGACCCTCATCCCGGATTTTAACTGGGGCAAATTCAACTATGATTATGAGATTGAAATCAATCCTGATTTTCAAAATCAAGTGGATGAAATGATGATGTTGCTCTCTGTTTACTGTGCCAATTATCTGCGTAGAAAAAGAAGGCAGCGAGCTGGGTAGTTTTTCTTAGTGAAAAATTAATAGTGAAGAGTGAAAAATGTGTTCACACGGCACTTTTCGCTATTAATTTTTCACTTTTCACTAAAATCATTTCCTCAGGCGTATTCACATTCATCAAAGCTTCTGGTACTGAGGGGTCAATAATATGCGTATCTGAATTGATTAAAACCTTTCGGGGACAACTCACCCCTTGAGTCAAAAATTGCAATAAAATAGCATAACTATTTGGTTCCCAGATAGTTATGAGTGGTTCCGGAAAGCCTTCTGCGGATTCTGGGCTGCGATAAGTAGTGGCAATAGCAGACGGTTTTCTATTCTCTATCAATGTTTTTAAAGTATTTTCATTCAAAAGCGGCAAATCACAGGCGACGACCAACCACGCCGTATTCGGATTTTCTCTAAATGCCGAAGCGATAGCACCGAAGGGACCTAAACCCGTAAAACTATCAAAAATCAAATTTTCGCCCTCGAATTGAGCCGCTTGTTCTTCTCTGCACGATATAAAAACTTCTAAATTCAACCCCCTCAGTACATCCGCCATAAATTGCCATTGCGGCTTGCCATGATAATCAATTTGGCTTTTATCACGACCCATGCGGGTACTTTTTCCACCAACCAATATTAGGGCATTAATAGGAGGAACGGTTATTTTAGCAATTATGAAATCCGTAATTTTATCTATTTCATTTAAATTAAAAACAGGTATTTCAGCCCAATTATTTAATTTTTCTTTTAAAAACTCAGGTATTTCGACCCCCTCCTGCCACACTCCGCTCGCAGTGACATTTACGCTAATAAAAGCATCTACCTGAGTCAATCTATCTAATTTTCGACTTAAACTCTCAAATTTATTAGGATCAAGCACTATAATTTGCCTTTTCCCTTGAAAATGATTGCCATTTATTAAAATAATATCTTGTTCATTGAAAAAGCTGCGTTGCTGAAAATCCGTCATTTTACCTTGAAAATCAAGGCGATTGAAATTGATTTTATCGGTATATTGAAGAGAGTAGGCGAGGGCTTCTCCTGCATCGTCCGCCTTGTGGTCAGCATCCACGTAAGCGGTTTTATACTGAGGGGGGGTAAGGTTCATTAAATCCTGCGCTAATTTTTGAATAACGTTGCAAGACGTGCCCATTATTGCCCACTCATTGCGACCATAATTGCCTGTATATGGCTTGGCGAGTTTAGTATGTTTTTGATGCTCTTTCATAGTTATTCTCTTTTAAAATCCCTTTTTCCACCCGTTTTTGCCATTAATTTAACGGATTTTATCTCAATATCGTGTGAAAAGGCTTTGCACATATCGTAAATAGTGAGGGCAGCCACGCTCGCACCCGTCAAGGCTTCCATTTCCACGCCCGTTTTTGAGGTGACAACCGCCGTACAATTTACAACAACTTCTCGTTTTTCATTCAAAATAATATCAATATGGCAATTTTCCAAACCGATGGAATGGCATAGCGGTATTAACTCGCCCGTCCGTTTAGCCGCCATCACGCCCGCGATAATAGCAGTTTGAAAAACCGAACCTTTCTTGGTTTTAATGTCGTCATTTTCAAAATGGCTGAGAATTTCATCGGTCAATACGACGATGGCACGCGCTGTGGCAGTGCGTTTGGTTACTTTTTTTTCGGACACATCTACCATATTGGGGTTACCTTGATTGTCAAGGTGAGTGAAAGTGGACATTGAATAATTCATTTTAAATTTGAAGCTGAAAATTAGTTTGTTTCACTGAAAAACTGAAAACATTCTTTGTTTGAAACAAAATAATTCATTTTCTTTGACACATATTTTTTCAAACAAACAAAAAATTATTACTATGGAACAGAACGATAAAATAGTGCTTTTTCAAGAAAGGCAAATTCGCCATGTTTTGTATAATGACGAATGGTATTTCTCTGTTGTTGATGTCATTGAAATTTTAACAGACAGCCCTAATCCCCGTGTATATTGGGGGGTATTGAAAAAACGAGAGGCTCAGTTGTTTACAGTTTGTAAACAACTGAAATTAAAATCGAAAGACGGCAAAAACTATAATACTGATTGCGCCAATACTGAGGGGGTGTTGCGCATTGTCATGTCCGTACCATCGCCCAAGGCAGAGCCGATGAAACTGTGGCTGGCACAAGTAGGTAAGCAAACCCTCGATGAAATTCAAGATCCTGAACTCGGTTTTGACCGTCTCCGTGAAATTTATAAAGCCAAAGGCTACCCTGATGAATGGATTGAACGCCGTATGCAAAGTATCGAAACGCGTAAACAACTCACGGATGAATGGAAAAATCGGAACGTCAAGGAAGGTCAAGAGTATGCCACTCTAACGGCTCAAATTGCAAAAGGGACGTTTGGTTTGACCCCCACCGAGCATAAAGAAGTAAAAGGTTTAACACAAACCAAGCAAAACCTCCGCGACCATATGACTCCGCTTGAATTAATTTTTACGGCACTGGGCGAAGAAGCCACCCGACAAGTGACTCTCCGCGATGATGCTCAAGGATATAATGAAAATTATGATGCCGCCAAAGAAGGTGGTGAAGCGGCAGGTGAAGCCCGGGATAGATTTGAAAAACGCATCGGACAAAAAGTTGTTTCCGATAAAAATTTCTTGAATCAAAGTGAAGAAACAAAAGAAATTGAATGATTTTTTAAAAATATAAAATACATCTCATGCTCTCTGTCCAACAAGCAGAAAATATCATTTTTAATCATAAAATCGACCTTAATGTCACTCCAAACGGAGTGTGGCAGGAGGGGATACCATTAATGCAATCCCTCGGGCGTGTCCTTGCCGAAGACCTCGTCGCTGACCGTGATTTTCCGCCTTTCGACCGCGTGACGATGGACGGTATCGCCATCCGTTTTGAGGACTTTAAAAATGGATATCCCCAATTCAAAATCGAAGGCATCCAAGCCGCTGGAATGCCACAATTGACTCTCCCAAATTACCCATCACCCATTGCCCATTACCCATGTATGGAGGTGATGACAGGTGCTATGTTGCCTATTGGATGTGATACGGTGATACGATATGAGGATTTGAAAATTGAAAACGGCATCGCTGAAATTTTAATACAAACCATTGATTATCAACAAAATATACATAAAAAAGGCGTTGATAGGAAGACTCAAGAGGTGCTGGTACTGAGGGGGTGTTTGATAACGGCGGCTGAAATTGCAACGGCGGCTACGGTCGGTAAAGCGCAGGTGCAAGTCGTTCGTTTGCCAAAAACTGCCATTATTTCTACGGGCGATGAACTGGTGAAAGTATTTGAAACACCTCTGCCACATCAGATTCGCCGCTCCAATGTTTTTGCTATTGAAGCCATGTTGTCTGAATTAAAAATTGAACCTCAACTTTTTCATTTTAATGATGATGAAACAGCCATTGCTGAGGGCTTAAATAAAATTTTAAATGAATACGAATTAGTGATTTTAAGTGGTGCGGTGAGTGAAGGCAAGTTCGATTTTGTACCAAAAGTATTGGATAATTTGGGGGTTGAAAAACTGTTTCATAAAGTAGCGCAACGACCTGGTAAGCCGTTTTGGTTTGGTATAAAACAAGCCAATAAAAATCATTCTCAAACGGT